>CAJYBQ010000198.1 GCA_913064755.1 uncultured Alphaproteobacteria bacterium | reverse complement strand
AGGTCGGGTGCGGAGTGGGGTGCTCTTCGGGCTGCCGGGTCGGGAGGGGCGTGGGCCCCCTGGCGGGGGCGGGGGGGAACGTGCGGATGGAGAGGCGGGGGGAACGGGGTGGCGACGCGGGGAGATGGGGGGGCGCGGCGGGGTCCCCTGTCCGGACGGATACTTCAGGCCCGGGGGCCGGAGCGAAATCAGCGGGTGGGAACGGGGAAATCGCCGCGGTAGTCGTAGAAGCCGCGGTTGGTCTTCCGGCCGAGCCAGCCGGCCTCAACGTATTTCACCAGCAGCGGGCACGGGCGGTACTTGGTGTCGGCGAGGCCGTCATAGAGCACCTGCATGACCGCGAGGCAGGTATCCAGGCCGATGAAATCGGCCAGCTCCAGCGGACCCATCGGGTGGTTCGCACCCAGCTTCATGGCCGTGTCGATGGCATCCACCGAACCGACGCCTTCATACAGCGTGTAGACCGCCTCGTTCACCATCGGCAGCAGGATGCGGTTGACGATGAAGGCCGGGAAGTCTTCCGCGGCGGTGGAGGTCTTGTCCAGGCGGGCAACGACGTCGCGCACGGCATTGAAGGTCGTGTCGGCGGTCGCGATGCCCCGGATCAGTTCCACCAGCTTCATCGCCGGGACCGGGTTCATGAAATGCATGCCCATGAACCGTTCCGGCCGGTCGGTCGTCGAGGCCAGGCGGGTGATGGAGATCGAAGAGGTATGGGAGGCGATCAGCGTCTGTTCGCCCAGGTGTTCGGTCAGGCCCTGGAATATCTTCTTCTTCAGCGCCTCGTCTTCCGTCGCGGCCTCGATCACCAGGTCGCAGGGACCGACGACGGCAACATCGGTGGTCGGCGTGATCCGCCGCATGGCTGCCTGCCGGTCGTCCTCGGTGATGCGGCCACGTCCGGCCTGGCGCGCCAGGTTGCCGTCGATGACCTCCATGGCGTTGTCGAGCTGTTCCTGGCTGAGGTCGTTCATGACCACGTCGTAACCGGCCAGGGCGCAGACATGCGCGATACCGTTGCCCATCTGGCCTGCGCCGATCACGCCGATCGAGCGGATTTCAAGGGAGTCACTCATCCGGCTGTCATCCATCTGCTTGGAACTGGGGGTCGTTCACGACGGTAGGGTCAGGGACCGGCGGCACCGCGTACTGCGCCACTGCCGGCCCCCGAATGGTCGGCTGGTTCGGATCAGAGAGCGGCTTCCAGTTCCGGCACTGCCTGGAACAGGTCAGCGACGAGGCCATAGTCGGCCACCTGGAAGATCGGTGCTTCCTCATCCTTGTTGATGGCCACGATGACCTTGGAGTCCTTCATGCCCGCCAGATGCTGGATCGCGCCGGAGATACCGACCGCGACATAGAGTTCCGGTGCCACGACCTTGCCGGTCTGGCCGACCTGCATGTCGTTGGGGACGAAGCCGGCATCGACCGCGGCGCGGCTGGCACCGACGGCGGCACCCAGCTTGTCGGCGACCTTGTACAGCATCTCGAAATTGTCGCCGTTCTGCATGCCGCGACCGCCGGAGATGACGATCTTGGCCGCCGCCAGTTCCGGCCGGTCCGACTTGGACAGCTCGGCACCGACATAGCTGGACAGACCGCTGTCCGCGCCGGCATCGACGTCGGACACCGCGGCGGAACCGCCCTCGGCATCCGCCTTGGCGAAGTTGGTCGGGCGGATCGTGATCACCTTGATCGCGTCGGACGACTGCACGGTCGCCAGGGCGTTGCCGGCATAGATCGGACGCACGAAGGTATCGGCGCCTTCCACCGCGATGATCTCGGAGATCTGCTGGCTGTCCAGCAGGGCCGCGACGCGGGGGAAGATGTTCTTGGTCGATGTCGTCGCGGCACCCACGATGTGGCTGTAATCCGCCCCGAGACCGGCGATCAGCGCGGCGACCGATTCCGCCAGCTGATGTTCCAGGTGTGCGCCGTCGGCGTGCAGCACCTTGGCGACACCGGCGACCTTCGCGGCCTCCGCTGCCACGGCACCGGCACCGCTGCCGGCGACCAGCACATGGACGTCGCCGCCCATCTCCGTCGCCGCGGTCACGGCGGCAAGCGTCGCCGGGTTCAGCGTCGCATTGTCATGATCAGCAACTACCAGAATGCCCATCAGATCACTCCCGCTTCGTTCTTCAGCTTGTCAACCAGCTGCGCAATGCTTTCCACCTTGATGCCGCCCTGGCGCTTCGGCGGTTCCGTCACCTTCAGGGTGGTCAGGCGCGGGGCGATGTCGACGCCCAGGTCCGCCGCTTCCTTCATGTCGATCGGCTTCTTCTTCGCCTTCATGATGTTCGGCAGGCTGGCGTAGCGCGGTTCGTTCAGGCGCAGGTCGGTGGTGACGATCATCGGCAGCTTCACCTTGACCGTCATCAGGCCGCCGTCGACTTCGCGGGTGACGTTGGCGTGGTCGCCGTCGATCTTCACCTCGGACGCGAAGGTGCCCTGGCTCCACCCCAGCAGCGCGGACAGCATCTGGCCGGTCTGGTTGGAATCATCGTCGATCGCCTGCTTGCCCAGGATCACCAGGTCGGGCTTTTCCTCGTCGCAGACGGCCTTCAGGATCTTGGCAACGGCCAGCGGCTGCACTTCGGTGTCGGACTTGACCAGGATGCCGCGGTCGGCGCCCATGGCCAGCGCGGTGCGGATGGTTTCCTGCGCCTGCTGCACGCCGATGGAAACGGCCACGACCTCGGTCGCGGTGCCGGCTTCCTTCAGCCTTATGGCCTCTTCGACGGCGATTTCGTCGAACGGGTTCATGGACATCTTGACGTTGGCGAGGTCCACTCCGCTCTGGTCCGCCTTGACGCGGACCTTCACGTTGTAATCGACCACGCGCTTGACAGCGACGAGTACCTTCATCTGGTCGGTTTCCTTAATCTTCTCAGAGCCGGAAATGCTGGCGCAGATCGGTGTACGGATCCGCGCCGACGTTGAAACTTGCAACCCATCAAAACGCCCTGAAATGCAGCACGCCCGATGGTGCGGCGCACAATAGTAAGGCAGACAGGGGGTGTCAACGAACCGTAATGCAGTGCAGCCCCGGCCTGCCGCGCCGGTCCGCGACATTGCGCTCCGCATGGCCGGGCGCATGCCACGAGACTTGATTTATGGGGCGTGTTCGTGGTGGCATGCGCTGCCTCGCCCCGTACCGGCGACGGTGCGCGCGCCGGTGCTTGCTAAAGGTCAGCTTGTCTGACATAAGGCCCGGCTCGCACCCGTCACAGGGGCGACGTCCGGGGGGACGGTCGGGATGTGGGAAGTGTGCGGAGAACCGCGCCCTCATTGACGGCCGAAACCTCACCTTCAAACGGCATTCTATTGCCGCGACCGCCGTCGGGCCGACGACGGCCGTGCCATTGCGCAGCACGTCCGGCCCTTCCGAGCACGGCTTCTGTTGAGACGATGGAGATCGCATGACGCGACAGACTGGGACTCCTCGCGCCTATGGCTTGCCGCCCGAGCAGGGCCTCTATGATCCGCGCAACGAACATGATGCGTGCGGTATCGGATTCGTTGTCGATATCAAGGGGCGAAAATCGCACGATATCGTTTCACAGGGCCTGCACGTCCTGGTGAACCTGACCCATCGTGGTGCGGTTGGCGCCGATCCGCTGGAAGGTGACGGCGCCGGAATCCTGGTCCAGATCCCGGATGCGTTCTTCCGTGAAGTCTGCGATTTCGACCTGCCCGAGGCTGGCCACTACGGTGTCCTGAACATCTTCCTGCCCAAGGACCCGGACATCCGGGTGCTGTGCGAGAACATGCTGGAGCGCTATGCCGTGGCCGAGGGCCAGCGGGTGCTGGGCTGGCGCGACGTGCCGGTGAACCGTGCCGGCATCGGCGAGAGCGTGCTGGCGGTCGAGCCGGTGATCCGCCAGATGTTCGTCGCCCGTGATCCGTCGATGACCGACCAGGACGCGTTCGAGCGCAAGCTGTTCGTGATCCGCAAGCAGGCCGCCATCGAATCCCGCAAGATCGACCATCCGGAAGCGGGCATGCTCTACGTCACCACCAGCTCCTCGCGGGTGATCTGCTACAAGGGCATGCTGCTGGCCGAACAGATCGGCAGCTATTTCACCGACCTGACCGACCCGCGCTTTTCCTCGTCGCTGGCGCTGGTGCATCAGCGGTTCTCCACCAATACCTTCCCGGCCTGGTCGCTGGCGCATCCGTTCCGCCTGATCTGCCACAATGGCGAGATCAACACGGCGCGCGGCAACGTCAACTGGATGGCCGCGCGCGGCAACGCGCTGAAGTCGGACGTGCTGGGCGACGACCTGAAGAAGCTCTGGCCGCTGATCGCCGACGGGGTTTCGGATTCCGCCAGCTTCGACAATGCGCTGGAACTGCTGGTGGCCGCCGGCTATCCGCTCAGCCACGCCATGATGATGCTGATCCCGGAAGCCTGGGACAACAACCCGCTGATGGATCCGGCGCAGAAGGCGTTCTACGAATACCACGCCGCCCTGATGGAGCCGTGGGACGGCCCCGCCGCCGTGGCCTTCACCGATGGTCGCCAGATCGGCGCCACGCTGGACCGCAACGGCCTGCGCCCGGCACGCTACATCGTGACGGACGACGACCGCGTGATCCTGGCGTCGGAAGCCGGCACCCTGCCCGTGGCCGAGGACCGCATTCGCCAGAAGTGGCGGCTGCAGCCCGGCAAGATGCTGCTGATCGACACCGAGAAGGGTGCGATCATTTCCGACGAGGATCTGAAGGCGGAAATCGCGGCGAGCCAGCCCTATGGCCAGTGGGTCGCCGACAGCCAGCTGAAGATCAGCGACCTGCCGCCGGCGATGCCGCCGATGAAGCCGAACCGCAGCACCATGCTGGATCTGCAGCAGGTGTTCGGCTACACGCAGGAAGACCTGAAGTTCCTGATGCAGCCGATGGCCGATACGGGTGCCGAGGCCATCGGGTCCATGGGCAACGACACGCCGATCCCGGTGCTGTCATCCAAGGGCAAGTCGCTGTTCAACTACTTCAAGCAGTTGTTCGCCCAGGTCACCAATCCGCCGATCGACCCGATCCGCGAGGAACTGGTGATGTCGCTGACCAGCTTCATCGGCCCGCGTCCGAACCTGCTGGGCCTGGGCGGCGGCGCGCATCTGAAGCTGGAGGTCTCGCAGCCGATCCTCACCAACGAGGACCTGGAGCGCATCCGCCATATCGAGGACGTGCCGACCAACGAGTTCCATGCCCAGACGCTGGACATCACCTTCGACAAGGCGGATGGCCCGGAAGGCATGGCCACGCGCATCGCGGCCCTGCAGCAGGAAGCGCAGGACTGCGTCGAGCGGGGTGAGAACATCATCATCCTGTCCGACCGTGCCGTCGACATGGACCGCGTGCCGGTCCCGGCGGCGCTGGCCACCTCTGCCGTGCATCACCACCTGGTCCGTACCGGGCTGCGCACGCAGGTCGGCCTGGTGATCGAGACCGGCGAGGCCCGCGAGGTGCATCATTTCGCGGTGCTGGCCGGCTATGGTGCCGAGGCGATCAATCCGTGGCTGGCGTTCGAGACGCTGACCGACATGCATCCGGGCATCACCCCCGATGACGAGAAGCGGATTCACAAGAACTACATCAAGGCCATCGGCAAGGGCATCCTGAAGGTCATGTCCAAGATGGGCATCTCCACCTACCAGTCCTATTGCGGTGCGCAGATCTTCGATGCCGTCGGCCTGTCGAGCGCCTTCGTGGCGACCTACTTCCCCGGCACCCATACCCGCATCGAAGGTATCGGCATGGACGTGGTCTCGACCGAAACGGTCGAACGTCACCGCCTGGCCTATGACGACGTGCCGATCTATCGCAACGCGCTGGACGTGGGCGGTGACTACGCCTTCCGCATTCGCGGTGATGCCCATGTCTGGACCCCGGAGACGGTGGGCCTGCTGCAGCATGCCGTGCGCGGCGACGCGCAGGAGAAGTACCGCGAATATGCCCGCATCGTGAACGACCAGAGCCGTGAGCTGCTGACGCCGCGGGGCCTGTTCGAGATCACCATGTCGGACAACCCGGTGCCGCTGGACGAAGTGCAGCCCGCGTCCGACATCGTGCGCCGCTTCTCCACCGGTGCGATGTCCTTCGGTTCCATCAGCCGGGAGGCGCACACGACGCTCGCCATCGCCATGAACCGCATCGGCGGCAAGTCGAACACCGGCGAGGGCGGCGAGGAGCCGGAGCGTTTCACGCCCCTGGCGAACGGCGATTCGGAACGGTCCGCGATCAAGCAGATCGCGTCCGGCCGGTTCGGCGTGACTGCGGAATACCTGGTCAATTCGGACATGATGCAGATCAAGATGGCCCAGGGCGCGAAGCCCGGCGAGGGCGGCCAGCTGCCCGGCCACAAGGTCGACAAGGTGATCGCGCGCGTCCGGCATTCGACGCCGGGTGTGGGCCTGATTTCGCCGCCGCCGCATCACGACATCTATTCGATCGAGGACCTGGCGCAGCTGATCTACGACCTGAAGAACGTCAATCCGACGGGCGATGTGTCGGTGAAGCTGGTGTCGGAAGTCGGGGTCGGCGTCGTCGCCGCCGGCGTGTCCAAGGCCAAGG
>CAJYBQ010000197.1 GCA_913064755.1 uncultured Alphaproteobacteria bacterium | reverse complement strand
CATGACGATGCGCTTCACGACGGAAAGCCCGATGCCGCTTGCCTCCACCTCGTCCCGGCCCTTCAGCGTCTGGAAGATGTCGAAGATCTTCTTGTGGAAATCGGGCAGGATACCGGGGCCATCGTCGTGGACCCGGAAACGGTAGAACTCCCCCATGTCCTCCACGGAAATCTCGATGGTCCCCTTTTCCCCGTCATGATGCTTGATCGCATTGCTGACCAGGTTGTGGAACACCTGCAACAATGGCGTGCGGGCGGTGACTATTGTCGGGATCGGTTGCCGGAGTACGAGCTTGAAGTCCGTCGACGACGAGACAAGGTCGAAGAGGTCCTGCAGTTCCGTCGCCAGGTCGACCCTTTCAGGTTCCACGTTTCCACGCCCGGCCCTGGCATACTGAAGCAGGTCCTCCAGCAGGGTTTCCATCCTGCGCACCCGCCCCTGCAGCAATTCCACGTGCTTGCCGACATCGCCCGGCGCCTCGTCCCCCAGGTCCTCCCTGATCCAGGTGGCGAGATTGGCGATGCCGCGCAAGGGGGCCTTCAGGTCATGCGACGCGGCATAGGCAAAGCTTTCGAGTTCCTCGTTGGATACCTGCAGTTCCGCGGTTCTGCGCTGCAACTGGCCGGTCGTGGCCTCGACAAACCCGATTGCCCGCCGGTTCGCGGGCGTCAGGAATACAAACAGCAGCAGCAGAATCAAGTTGAAGAGGATGCCACCCAGCAGGATAAATACCGGTTGCGTCGAGGAATTCTCCTCCAGGAATGACCGGGTCGACCATATCTCGAAAGTCCAGTTGCGGCCGTACATCTCCACGTCTCGAACTTCCAGGAAGGCGGGGTCCTCGTCCCGGTCCGCGTCGACCGCCGCTGCCCCTTCGTCATAGAGGACGTCATCGGCATCGCTGATCTTGAAGCGCACCTGCCGCCGGCTGGTTTCGAGTGTCCCCTCGATCAGGTTCTTGAACACGAACGGCGCGTAGACCAGCCCGGTGAAGTCGGCCCGGCGTGCCTCGACCGTCTTCTGCAGGTAACCGCGGTAGAACGGCGCGTAGAAAAGGAAACCCGGCGTCCTGCTCTGATCCTGGACAAGGACGATGGGCCCCGTGATCTGGGCCAGCCCCGTATCACGCGCCTTCAGCGCCGCCGTGTAGCGATTCTGCTCATGCGCGATGTCGAGACCCACGGCCTGGGCGTTGATCTGTTCCGGCCCGATATAGGTGATGGGCAGCAGGTCGTTGTTCGTGTGGATCGGGTGAATTCCGAAATCCGGGCGCGACAACCGCTGTTCCTGAAGGTAGATCGACCGATCCCTGGGATAGACATGGTGGATGACCCCGATCCCGTTGATACCCGGATAGCGCAGGTCGATCATCAATGCGGCAGCGAATTTTCGCCATTCCTCCAGGGTCAGGTCACCGCCATGCGAGTTGATCGCGGCAACGCCCCCCCACAGTCCCTCTTCGTACTTGCGCATCCGGTCAATGATCAGGTCGACGACATGCGTGGCGGCACGGTCGAACCGGGCCTGCGACTTCTCCTGAACCTGCTGACGGGAATATTGCCAGGCGGCGATTGTCAGGATGATGGACAGCCCCACGACGGCCCAGTGAAGCCAGGACATGCGACTGGATTTCACGATGCTGTCGCGCTCATTCTTCAGGCGTTCATTTTCCGGCGATGTTTCCGACATTGATCTCTTGTCCAGCTTCTGGGTACCCGGTCAGGAAGAAAGCTCATCCTAGGGCTCCATCATGAAGGAATCATTGTGATCGACCCGCCCGAAGCCTGGAGCCGCGCAGTATTCAGCCCCCAATGACGCCCGTTTGCGCCCGGAATCCGGATGCGGCTGTCAGCCTTGCCTGATTTCGGCGATTCCACCGGACAGAACCGGGTTGCCGTGCCGGTCGACGGCATCCACTTCGATGCGTCCCGCGCCGGCATCCCGGTGCCTGACCGTCAGCGATTCGCCCGGAATCACCATGCCGGAGAAGCGGCAGCCGAAGCGTTTCAACCGTCGGGGATCACCATCTGCATGGGCGCGAATGACGCTCTGCATGGCCAGCGCCCAGGTCGCCGAACCGTGCAGGATGATGTCGGGCAGGTTCGCGGCCAGCGCCACGGTGCGCTCGGTATGGATCGGGTTCCAGATGGCACTGCCCTCGGAATAGACATGCGGGAGACATCGCGGCACCTCCACCTCGTCGGTTTGCACCGTGGCGCCGTCCAGCGACACGCCGGGCAGCGAATCCCGTGTCGATACGCCGGCCAGGTCGCGGTCCAGCCGCCAGCCGCGAAACATGCCGCTGTTGTAGCTGGTGAAGACCGGTGCGCCGTCGCCATCCACCGTGTCGTATCGGCAGGTCATCAGGATGCCGGCACGGGTCTGTTTCAGGGTCTCGAGCACGCCGGTGGTCTTCAATCGCTCCCCCATCAGCGGCGGGCGATGGAACAGGCTGTCCTGTTCGGCGTGAACCCCGACGCTGCGGTACTGGGCCAGCGTGATGCCGAGGCGTTCCGAGGTGGCAGCGCCATCCGACAGCGGCCATTCGACCGCCGCGCACATGGCCGGCATCATCTCGACCCCACCGGGACGCGCGTCGTCCAGGTAGACATCGTCGCCAAGCAGCAGGCCAGAGGCATAGGCCAGCAGCCGGCGGGGCGTCATCTCGGTCTCCGCCACGCCCAGCACCTCGCCGACGCGCGCGCTGGAGATCGGCATCTCGGGTGCAGTCATCTCGATATCCTGTATTTCCGGTGATGCCGGACGTTACCCGGACCGGGCATTGTCGCCAATGCACGCAAACCGCCATCAGGCATGCAGGTGAGCGGCACTGCAAACCACGGTGCGTCAGCAGCGCGAAGCCGCGACTGCCTGCATGGGCACCGCACCGAAGGCGTTTGCGCGGAAAACCGCACAGAGATCAGGAGATTGGTGCGCCCTGCAGGACTTGAACCTGCGACCCCAAGCTTAGAAGGCTCGTGCTCTATCCAGCTGAGCTAAGGGCGCGTTGTGAGGGATCATAGCAGAAAGCCGACGAGGCGTCAGATCACCCGCTTGAAAGCGAAGTTGTCGGCATAGGCGCGCAGCTTCAGCTTGCGTTCGTGGGGGTCGTGGACGCTGGCGTCGATCCCGTGCTTCTCGGCATAGGCGAGCGCCTGTTCCTTGGTGTCGAATTCCAGGCGGACCTGCGACTGGGTGCCGTCGATGCTGGTCCAGCCCATCAGCGGGTCGGGCCGTCTGGCGCTGTCGGCGCGGAATTCCAGGCGCCAACGACGCGTGTTGGCCTTGCCAGACTGCATTGCGGACTTGGCGGGACGATAGATGCGCGCAGACATGTCATCACCCTTCACATGGAACAACGGGACACCAGAGTGCCGGATGGTCGGGGCGATTGGATTCGAACCAACGACCACCGGTTCCCAAAACCGGTGCGCTACCAGACTGCGCTACGCCCCGATCCGGTACACTGCACGAGATAGCGGAGAGCCCCTGCACCTGCAAGCGTCTTGGCCGTGAAGGGCCGCATTTGTGGCAACGGACAACCACCGGGGAACGGGCGGTCGCCGCACCGATCACTTCCAGGCAAAGACCGGTTGCTCCAGGTGCGCCACCCGGGTGGCACGGCCGTGCAGGGCGACTTCCCTGAACTGGTAGAGCACGGCCGCGGTCGGGGCATGGATATGCTTGTCCATGATCGGCAGGCGAATGACCGGGCGGTCACTCTCGGGAATTTCAACGAACTGGGGCGAATCCGGGCGATCGAGGTCACTCAGCGGCACCAGGTGCAGCGCCTGCACCTCCGCCGGGTTCAGGTTGAAGACGGCCCCCGGCTCGGCCCAGGCAACGAACGGCGTGATGGCATAGCCGGACCGGGTGACATAGGCATCCAGCGGGCCGAACAGGTCCACGCTGTCCACGGCCAGGCCGACTTCCTCCTCGATCTCCCGCCGGGCCGCAGTCGGTGCGTCCTCCCCCGGGTCGATGCGCCCACCGGGCAGTGCCCACTGCCCCGGATGGTTGCGCATCTTCGATGCCCGCTGGGTCAGCACGAAAACAGGTTCCTCCGCCTCGTTCACCGTGACGATGACCGTGACCGCGGCTTCCTTGAGCCGTGTCCGCGCGGGCGGATGCGGCTCGAACGCCGCAACATGCCTGCGGATATGGCTGCTGAGTTGCCCGCCCGCATGCGCGGCCTGCCAGGCGGATTCCATGAACTTGCTCAAATGAGGATACTCACGTCAGGTCTCTCAGGCCGGATCGGGCGCGACGCGCACCATGCGCTTGCCGCGGTTCGCACCGGCCAGCAGGCCGACGAGCGCCGCGGGCGCGTTCTCCAGCCCCTCGACGATATCCTCCACGACCTTGATCTGGCCATCCTTCACCCAGTCGGACAGGTCGGCCACCGCCTTCGCATCCTGATCCGCGAAATCCATGACAATGAAGCCTTCCATCCGCAGCCGCTTCACGACCACGAGACCCGGCAGGTTGCGCGGGCCTGATGGTGCGGTGGCATTGTACTGGCTGACGGCACCGCAGCAGACAACGCGGCCCTTGATGTTCATCTGGAACAGCACCGTCTCCAGTATCTCGCCGCCGACATTGTCGAAGTAGATGTCGATACCGTCAGGACACGCGACCTTCAGTTCGCGAAACAGGTTGCCGCCGCGATAGTCGATCGCAGCATCGAACCCGAGTTCCTCCGTCAGCCAGGCGCATTTCTCGGCACCGCCGGCAATACCCACGGCGCGGCACCCGAGCGCCTTGGCGATCTGTCCGACAAAGATGCCCACCGACCCTGCGGCGGCGGAAACGACCACGGTCTCGCCCGGCTTTGGCAAGCCGACGCCGACCAGCCCGTGATAGGCGGTCTTGCCGGCGATCCCCAGCACCGATACCAGGTGCGAGACGGGGCGATGATCGGGCAGTTTCTGCAGAAAGGCTGCGCGGCAGATGACTTCCTCGGCCCAGTGCCCCTCCCCTTCCACCAGGTCCCCGGCCTTGAACGCCGGATCACCGGAGGCGATGACTTCGCCGACGATATAGCCGTGCATGACGTCGCCAGCCTTTACCGCCTCCCGATAGGTGGCGCCCTGCATCCAGGCACGATTGGCGGCGTCGATGGAGATGAGGTTGGTCCGGACCAGCACCTCGCCGGCCCCCGGCTCGGGCGTCGGCGCGTCCTGGATGCTGACATGCTCAGCCGTCAGTTCGCCTTTCGGCAGTTCCCGGATGATGACCTGACGGCCCATGACCCGCTCCCCATGACAAGATCTACTGCCGGGCATTCCCACCCGTCATGCGCGCCAGGCACGGGGCAAGCCCGAAACCCCGGCGCCTGCGGGAGGGCAGCCCTGCAATCGTCGTCAGCCCGTAGCGGTATCGCGCGCCTCGTCCTGCGGCCGAATGCGCTCCGGCGGGAACACCAGCGTCGCCACGGTGCCGACACCCGAACGCGCGGCCAGCCGCACGTCGCCACCATGGGCACGCATCAGGGCACGGGTGAGCGGCAGGCCGATGCCCAGTCCCTCGTTCTTTCGGGCAAGGCGTTCGTCCCCCTGCGCGAAGGGGTCGAACAGCAGTTCCGGATTGGCATTGCCCAGCCCCGGCCCGGAATCCGTGACCGTCACTTCGACAAAGCCGTCCTTGGTCAACCGGGCAGAGCAACCGATCTCGCTGCCGATTGCGGAAAACTTCGACGCGTTGGACAGGAGGTTCGCCAGGCATTGGCCCACTTGTCGCGTATCGACACGGAGTGCGGGCATGGCGTCGTCCACGTCGATCCTGACCTGCTGATGCCGCCTGACGAGCAGGTGCTGGATCTCGGCACATACGTTGTTGATCAGATCGACCGGGGAAATGACTTCCTCGTTGATGCGGATGATTCCGGAGCCGGCCTGCGTGTAGCTCAGCACGCTTTCGACAAGCCCCGACAGATGCTTGCCGCTCTGGTTGATGTCATTCAGATAACCGGCAGACCGGGTCGACTTGATGTCTCCACCGACGCCGCTCAGCATCAGTTCAGAGAAGCCGATGATCGCATTCAGGGGCGTGCGGAGTTCATGGCCGACAATGGCCAGGAACCGCGACTTTGCCTCCAGCGCCTGCGTCGCATCGATGACCAGTTCCTCTGCCCGGAGGTTCTCTTCACGCAATCGCCGCGTCGAGAGGAAATTGAGCCTGACGTAGAACTCGCGCGTGTAGCTCGCGAAGATGCCCACCATGGA
This sequence comes from uncultured Alphaproteobacteria bacterium, assembly GCA_913064755.1. Lineage (GTDB taxonomy): Bacteria > Pseudomonadota > Alphaproteobacteria > Minwuiales > Minwuiaceae > Minwuia. The sequence goes on along the minus strand of CAJYBQ010000197.1, from coordinate 368 downwards.
CAACCCGGCCAGCGTCAGCGCAAAGGGCGCGAAAGGCACTTCGAGGGCCAGTGAGCTCCCCCCGAAACCGTATACGGCGACGGCGGCGAGTACCGACAGGCCACAGATCAGGAACACGTTGTGGGCAAAGAACACGCGGTTGTAGTGCTGGGCGAAGATGAAGATCACGGTCATGTCGACCAGGAAGAGATAATCATCAGGCGGCCGCGCACCCCGCACCTGCATGGAACTGATGGTGAAGATGACCACGACGGCCAGGGCATACAGCGGGAAATTGCAGGACTTCAACTGTCGATGGAACAACACGGGCAGCGCCGACAGGGCCATGACCGGCAAGCCGACCAGCAGACGCATGTCCATCAGCAACT
>CAJYBQ010000196.1 GCA_913064755.1 uncultured Alphaproteobacteria bacterium | reverse complement strand
CGCAGTGATACTGCCTCGCCCAGCACGACCCGCGCCACGAACGGCACCATCAGCGCCGCCGTGAACCCGATAATCGTTGCCTCGGCCAGCGCCAGCCGCGTCAGGGCAAAGAAGAACAGGATCGCGCTGACCAGCTGCACCACGCCGCGCATCGCATGAAAGCGTATCGCCTCGCCGCCCGGCCATGCCCGGCGCTGCGCCAGGAACACCGCCGCCGCAATCATCGCCCCGAACAGGAAACGCCACGCCACCAGATGCATCAGGCCCGCTTCCGGGGCCGTGCCCTTCACCAGCGCATCAATGCCAGACCCCATGCCAATGGCCAGGATCACAATCAGCAGGGGATGAGACATCAGGCGCACGGTCATGCGCGCAACTAATCAGCGCCGCTCGCAGAGTCCACCATTCTCGTGAGCCACTCCCGCCCGGTTCAGCCTGCCCGCAGGAAGGCCCCCGGATCAGGGTGCATCGCCCGGCGCAAGATGTCCTCGAATTGCGCGTCGGTCAGCGGCTCGGCCGCCAGGAAGACGACCTTCTTCTGTGCCGCGAAATCGCTGACCGCCAGCCCGATGTGGGAGAAGAACGTGCCCGCGAACATGTCCACGCGTTCACGGCTCAACAGTTCTTCCGCGATCTTGACCGCGTTGCCCGGCTTGCCGCCGTCGTCGCGACTGATCACTTCCAGTTGCCGACCGATCACGCCGCCCGCTGCATTGATCTCCTCGACCGCCATCTGCCAACCCTTCTTGTAGGGTTCGGTAAACGCGGGAAGTGCGGAATAGCTGTTGATCTCGCCAATACGGATTGGCTCATTGTCCTGTGCGACCGCACCGGACAGACTAGCCGCAGCGGCAACCACCCCGGCCAAGGTCCCTAGCACGCTTCTGCGCGTAAGCATGGCTTACTCCATGATTCAGTTGGCCCTGCACCCGACAGCACAGCGCAATTCGCCCCTGAATCTGTACGAATCCGCCCCAAGTCGCAACCCCCGCGTGATCCGGGTCAGGCGTCAACTGCCGCAGGGGAAGCCCGGGAACCGAAGATCGCCGTCCCGACCCGAACCAGCGTGGCCCCGAACTGGATCGCGATCTCGTAGTCGGCACTCATCCCCATCGACAGACCTTTCAGCCCGTTGCGCTCCGCCATCCCGGCAAGCAGCGCGAAATGCGGCGCCGGTTCCTGGTCGGCGGGGGGGATGCACATCAGCCCGGCCAGCGGCAGGTCATGCACGGATCGGCACTGTTCGACAAAGGCATCCACATCCCGGGGCAGGACGCCTGATTTCTGCGGCTCCTCCCCCGTATTGACCTGGATGAAGCAATCCGGCCGACGCCCGGTCTCGGCCATCGCCCGCGCCGCCGCGGCCGCCACCTTTTCGCGGTCGATGGAGTGGATGACGTCGAACAGGGCCACGGCGCCGGCGACCTTGCGGCTCTGCAATCCGCCGATCATGTGCAGTTCGGTATCCGGAAACCGCGTGCGCAGGCCGGGCCATTTGTCTTCCGCCTCCTGCACCCGGTTCTCGCCGAAGAGCCGCTGTCCGGCGGCGATCGCCGGGACGATGTGATCTGCCGGATGGGTCTTCGATACCGCGATCAGCGATACGCTGGCCGGATCGCGCCCGGCATTGCGGGCGGCGGCGTCGATGCGGCTCTGCACTTCCTGCAGCGCCGTTGCAATGTCATGGTCTGGCTGGTCAATCATGGGGACAGGGAATCATGCCGTGGGCAAGCTGACAAGCACCCGTTCGGTCGCGGACATGCCGGATCGACACCTGCCCGCCGTCATCATGCCGACAGACCTGTCCCGCAGCCCCGATCCGGTCGCGGCACTGGTCAACCTGCCCCGTGGCAGCGCGGTTATCCTGCGGGATGCCGGGCACCCGGCGAGGCTGGGCATCGGCCAGGCGCTGCGTGACGCGACCCGGGCGCGGGGGCAGGTGCTGCTGGTCTCCGGTGACATCGACCTCGCGGCCCGCCTCGACGCCGACGGGCTGCACTTGCCAGAAGGCATGGTCGGTTCCCGGGCCGGTCGCGCCTGGCGGCGACGGCATCCGACGGCCCTGGTGACCGCCGCCTGTCACTCCCTGCCTGCCCTGCGACGGGCGGAACGCGCCGGGGCGGACATGGCGCTGCTGTCGCCCCTGTTTCCGACGGCAAGTCATCCGGGTGGAAGGGTTCTCGGCCCCTACCGTGCCGCGGCCATGGCCCGGGCACCGTACCTGCCCGTGCTGGCCATGGGCGGGATCGACCGGCGGACCTGCAACAGGTTGCCGCCGGTCTTCACCGGGTTTGCCGCCATCGGGCTGTTCAGCGACGGCCGTTGAGGCTCAGCGCTTGTAGTGCTTGCGGAAATCGGGCTTCCGCTTCTCGGCCAGCGCGTTGAAACCTTCCCTGGATTCGTCAGTGTCTTAGTAGAGTTTCAACGCCTGGAAGGCCATGCCGCTGTTACCGCGTATCATGTCGGTATCGGCGTTGCACGACTTCTTGGCCAGCGCGATGGCGGTGGGGCTACGTTCGTTCAGTTCGTCGCACCAGGCCCGGACTTCGGCGTCCAGTTCCGGTTCCGGCACGACCGTGTTGACCAGGCCCATGGCCTCGGCCTCGGCTGCCGGGTAGCGGCGGCACATGTACCAGATCTCGCGTGCCTTCTTCTCGCCGACCGAGCGGGCCAGCAAGGCGGTGCCGAACCCCGGATCGACGGAGCCCATCTTCGGGCCCACCTGGCCGAAGATCGCCGTGTCGGCCGCAATGGTCATGTCGCAGAGCGTCGCCAGCACGTTGCCGCCACCGATGGCATAGCCCCGCACCTTGGCGATCACCGGCTTGGCCACGTCGCGCAGCGCGGTGTGCAGTTCCTCGACCGGCATGCCCACCGTGCCGCGAATGCCGCCCTGGTACTGGCCGTCATGGTTCTTCTGGTCGCCACCGGTGCAGAAGGCCTTCTGCCCGGCACCGGTCAGCACGATGGAGCCGATGTCCGGGTCGTAACCGGCGGTCATCAGGGCGTCGATCAGTTCGACCACCGTGCCGTAGCGGAAGGCGTTGTAGACCTCCGGCCGGTTGATGGTGATGGTCGCCGTATGGTCCTCGACCTCGTAGAGGATGTCTTCATAGGCCATGGGTGTGTTTCCTCGCTCAGTTGACTTCGTACCTGTCTGCTATCGATCTCATCACCGACCCGCGTCGCTCGGGGGCCGATGGGACGTGATCCCGGATCAGCCGCTCATCGTCAGGCCACCGCTGACGCTGATCACCTGGCCGGTGATGAAGGCCGCGTCATCGGAAAGCAGGAACGCGACCATGCCCGGGTAATCCTCCGGCTTGCCCACCCGGCGCATCGGGACGGCGCGCTCCAGCGCGGCGGCCAGCTTCCCCCCCGGATCGAAGTCGCGGAACAGCTGCGTGTCGGTCGGGCCGGGGCAGACCGAGTTGCAATTGATGCCCTGGCGGGCGTGTTCGCGGGCCAGCGTCTTCATGAAGGCGATCACGCCGCCCTTGCAGTAGGAATAGACCGCCTCTGCCGACGATCCCACCCGGCCGGCGTCGGAGGCGATGGAGACGATGCGCCCCTCCCCCCGCTCCGCCATCAGGGTCAGCACGGCATGGGTCACGTTGACCGGTCCGAACAGGTTCACGTCGACGATGCGGCGCCACAGTTCCGCATCGCTCTTCAGGAACGGCATCATCTTGTCCCAGCCGGCGTTGTTGACCAGCCCGGAGATCGGACCGACCTCCGCCTCGACCCGCGCCACGGCAGCGATCACCGCCTGCTGGTCGGAAATATCGAGGCCGATGCCGATGGCACCATTGCCGATCTCCGCCGCCGCGGTCGCCGCGCCCTCGCCGTTCAGGTCCAGAATGGCGACCCTGGCGCCCTCTTCCGCCAGCCGCCCCGCCGTGGCACGGCCAATGCCGCCCGCGCCGCCGGTCAATACGACCACCTTGTCCTTCAATCCACGCACTGTCGCCTCCCCAGGTTTGTTCCACGGTCCGTCTCGAACATCGGGCCGGTCAGGTTTCCGTCACCGGATGGTCCGCACCAGCTTGATGTTTCGACGACCCTGCCAGATGATACGCTAGCTTACAAATATGATGAATGGCCACCAGGGGAGGATGCCATGCTGGACGGAAAGAGAGTACTGATCACGGGTGCGGGGGGCGGCATAGGACAGGCCGCCGCGATCCCCGCCGCCGCCGAGGGCGCGCGGGTGATGATCGCCGACGTCAACGAATCGTGGCTGGAGGAGACAATCGAGATCATCCGCGCCGCGGGCAAGACGGCGGAGATGCGGGTGACCGACGTCACCAGCGAGTCGGATGTTGCCGGGCTGATCGATGACACGGTGGCGGCTCTGGGCGGCCTCGACTGCGCCTACAACAATGCGGGCATCGAAGGTGCATGGGCGCGGACGGCGGATTCGACGCTGGAGAATTTCGACCGCGTCGTCGCGGTCAACCAGACCGGTGTCTACCTCTGCATGCGGGCGGAGATCCAGGCGATGCTGAAGGCCGGAACGCCCGGCTCCATCGTCAACACGGCCTCCATCGCCGGCCTCGCCGGGGCACAGTTCATGCCCGCCTACGTCGCGTCGAAACATGCCGTCGTCGGCCTGACGGCCAGCGCCGCCATGGAATATGCACGCAAGAACATCCGGGTGAACGCGGTTTGCCCCGGGCCGATCGAGACCCGGATGCTGAGTTCGCTGGCCAGCAATCACCCGCGTGCCAGTGAAGCCATGCCCGAAGCCACGGCCATGAAACGCCTGGGCCAGCCGCGCGAGATCGCGGAGGCCGCCTGCTGGCTGATGTCGGACCGCGCGTCCTATGTCACCGGCGTCGCCCTGCCGGTCGATGGCGGCATGATCGCCGGGCCGTGATCATCGGCTGAGCAGACCGGGAACCCCGGGGGACATCCGACATGCCGGGTTACCCCGGATACCGGGCAACCTCACCTGTCATGGCGGCGCGCTTGCGGCCATGACAGGTGTCCTTGTCCGTACGGCCACGGAAGCGCCGCAACGATCCTATTCGTCGGAGACCAGTCCGACCGGCTGGCCGACGGCGACGGCCAGCATGCCGTCCAGATCCAGGATGCGCCCGGCCACCCGCTTCACGTCGTCGACCGTGACCGCGTTGATCAGGCCGGGGCGGCGTGACACGTAGTCCTTGCCCAGGTCGTAGCGTTGCAGCGCGACCAGCAATCCGGCGATCCCCTTGTTGGACGTCAGTCGCAGCGGGAACGCGCCGTTGATATTGGCCTTGGCATCGGCCAGCCGTTCCGCGGTCGGGCCGGTTTCGGCATAGCTGCGAATGGTGTCGCGCAGCACCTGCCAGGCCTCCGCCGCCTTGTCATTGCTGGTGGACAGGCCACCCAGCCACAGGCCATCGCGTCCCATCGGGCGCAGGTAGCTGTAGATGCCATAGGTCAGGCCGCGCTTCTCCCGCACTTCCTCCGTCAGCAGGCTGGTGAAGCCGCCGCCACCCAGCATGTGGTTCATCACGCGTGCCGCTTCATAATCGGGGTCATCGCGTTTCAGGGCCGGCAGGCCGAACAGGAACGACGTCTGCGACGTGGGATAATCCGACACGGTCAGCCCGCGCTGCGCAGCCATTGAAACATCGCCCAGGCCCAGCGGCTTCGCCGTTGCCGGCAGGTCGCCGAACGCGGCGTCCAGCAGCGGCTTCAGCGCCTCCGGTGAAACATCTCCCACCACGCCGATGATCAGTTGATCCCGGCCGAGCCGTTCCGCCACGAAACTGCGCAGGTCGGCGGCGGTCATGGCGGAAACCGTTTCAACGGTGCCCTCGACCGGACGACCGTAGGGGTCGTCGCCATAGGCCTTCTCGAAGAACAGCCGGGCCGCGATGGTGTTCGGGTCCTGCACACCCCGGGCGATGCCGGTCAGGACCTGGCGGCGGATGCGCTCGACCGGCTCCTCGTCGAAGCGGGGCCGGGTCATGGCCTGTCCGGCAAGCGCAAAGGCTTCCGCCGCATTCCCGGTCAGCGTCTGCAGGGACATGGAGAAGGAGTCCCGCCCGGCATCGAAACTCAGCCGCACGGCCAGTTCATCGAGGCGTTGCTGGAAGGCCTGCGAGTCCAGTTCGCCGGAGCCTTCGTCGAGCAGGCCGGAAACCAGGTTGGCACGCCCAGAAAGCGCGGCGGGATCGGAAACCGAACCACCCTGGACCCAGAGCGCGGAGACCGCGATCATCGGGATCGACGGTTCCTGCTTCAGCCATGCAACGACGCCCCTGTCGCTGCGCACTTCGACGATGTCACCCGACTGGGCACCGGCCTGCGACGCGGTGGCCAGCAGCCCCAGCGCCATCACCGGAACCAGGGACGTGCGCACGATGCGCTGCATGATGCTCATGACTTCTGCTCCGGCGAGAGAATGGCGGTCACCGAACGCTCCATGCGGAATACGGCGCGGGCGGCTTCGACAATGTCCTCCGCGGTCACGGCACGCACCCGGTCAGGCCAGCTCTCCACGTCTTCCACCGTTGCCCCGGCGGTCAGCGCGTTGCCGAAGATGCGGGCACCGGTGGACAGGCTGTCACGGGCATAGATAGCATCGGCCAGCAGGCCGGTCCGCGCGCGCTCGATCTCGGCCT
>CAJYBQ010000195.1 GCA_913064755.1 uncultured Alphaproteobacteria bacterium | reverse complement strand
CTGCAGACAGTGACACGGGTTGCGGTACGGAAATGGCGGTGGCGGCGAGGGGGACACGTGGTGCGGAAGGGGAGTCGTACGTTTTTGGAGGATGTCGGTGTGCCGTGAGTCCATGGGCCGGGCAGGGCGACGAAGGCATCACGGCGGTGTTCGGCGGGAAACTGCTTCCCCTGGTAGAACACCAGGCCGAGCGGGGCGGAATGCGACTTGAAAAGGACATCCGGCACGATGGCGGTGTCGATCAGGTCATCGCGCACACCTGTCATGCCGGGATCCGGGTTGGCCCCGATATAGCTGTACGGCCAGCCGTAGAAACCACCCTGCTGCACGCGCGTCAGGTAATCGGGCACCAGCCCGTCGCCCAGCCCGTCGCGTTCGTTCACCACCACGTAGATGTCGTCGGTGCCGGGATAGACGGCAATGCCGACAGGGTTGCGCAGACCGGTTGCGAATGTCCGCTGCCCACTGCCGTCGGTATTGAACTGCTGCACCGTGGCGCGGGGCGGCTGTTCCACCTGGATGTTGCCGCGTGATCCGACAGCGACATGAAACTGCCTGCCATCGGGGCTGAAGGCCAGGTTGCGGGTCCAGTGGCCGCCACCGTTGCCCAGCGCGCGAGGTCCGGTGACGTCTTCCGCCGGGCCGGACGCCCTTGTCGCGCCGACCCGGTAAGGCAGCCTGCGGACCTGGTTTTCCTCTGCCACGTAGACCCAGCCGTCGCGGATGGCCATGCCGTGCGGCGCGTCGAGATCTTCGGCAAAGGTGGTGCGCGTTTCGGCCCTGCCGTCGCCATCGGTATCGCGCAGCAGGGTGATGCGGCCGGCGCGGGATTCCGCCAGCAGGACATCGCCGTTCGGTGCCACTGCCAGCCAGCGCGGATGGTACAGGTCGGTGGCGAACAGTTCCGCCCGGAACCCGGCGGGTACCCGCAGCGTGGCGTCGGCGGGGCGATTCACCCGGTAGGCCGGGCTGGCGATGCTGTCGGTCGCATGCGGCGGTGGCAGGTCGGCGGGGCGAATGTGGAAGGCCTGCCCGACAGGTTGATGATCTGCGGGCAGGGGTTGGGAGATGGCCGCACAGGACAGGGTCAGCAGGGCCGGGACCAGGGCCAGGCCTGTCCTGAACAACTGGTTGCGGCGCCGGTCGCGTCGGGATGCCGGGTGTTGCGTGCCATGCATGTGAATGCTGCTCCGGGAAGCGGGGAAGGCCGGGAGGGGCCATCACCGCGTGGATCGACTAGTTGACCGTCGGAAAATATTCCGCGAACGCCTTCTGCCCCTTGGCCGTGAAGCTGATGACGCGCGACTTCGGAACCCGTTCCGCCCAGCCGAGGTCCATGAAACGCGTCAGCATGGCGGTACCGAGGGCGCCGGCCATGTGCGTGCGCCGCTCGCTCCAGTCCAGGCAGGACTTGCAGACCGGGCGGCGTTCCCGCTCCAGCGCGTCGACATCGATGCCCATCTCGTCCAGGAAGGCGCGGCCCGCTTCGGTCAGCGCAAAATCGGTCTCGCTGCCGACCAGCAGATCGCGTTGCTGCAGGCTGTCGAACAATTGCACCCCCAGGTCGCCCGCCAGGTGGTTGTAGCAGACGCGCGCATGGCGCAGCGCCGGGTCCTTCGGGCCGGTGCGGGTGCGCATCAGGCCACGCCGGGCGGCCAGGCCCATCAGGGACTCCAGCACCTCTGCCACGTCCTCGTCCGCCAGGGTGAAATAGCGATGCCTGCCCTGCTTGCGCTGCTGCAGCAAGCCGGCAGCTTCCAGCTTGGACAGGTGAGAGCTGGCGGTCTGGACGGTGATCCCGGCCTCCGATGCCAGTTCCGTGGCGGTCAATGCCTTCCCGCTCATCAGCGCGATCAGCATGTTGGCCCGCGCCGGGTCGCCGATCATGGCGCCGAGCAGGGCGATATCGGGTCCTTCTTTCATGGTTCGATGATAGGCGAAGCATTCAACGCCCGCAATGCGCCAGTCTGCTTTGGCACAAACCAGAGGAGCATTCCGTGATCACCTGTTTCATCCGCTACCGGATCGACCCGACGAAGAAGGCGGAATTCGCGCAATACGCCCGCAACTGGGGCCAGGCCATTCCGCGCTGTGGCGCTGACCTGGTCGGCTATTACGCGCCGCATGAAGGTTCATCCACCCTGGCCTATGGCGTCTACAACATAGAGAGCCTGGCGGCCTACGAGGCCTATCGCGAGCGCCTGGCCGCAGACCCGCTGGGGCGGGAGAACTACGCCTTCGCCCAGCGCGAGAAGTTCCTGCTGCGGGAAGACCGGACCTTCCTGAAACTGGCGTCGGCACCGCATGGCGGACGCATCGAGCCGGGCTGATCATTCCCGTCGTCGAACGACCGCAGGCCGACCTCAGTCCGCGTCCGCACCCGGGACCATGGCCGATACGTCTCGGGCCATGGCATCGGGGGAGCGGGCAAGGGCGGCGCGGACGCCTTCACGGTCTTCCGGCGTGCGGTTCTGGCTCATCTTCCACTTGCCTTCCAGCCTGTCGATGGGCAGGCGGAAGGCAACGATGCCTTTCTGCATGCCGTCGCGATAATCCCCCGGCAGGTCGTCGTACTGCCAGCCGTCCGGTCCTTCGTAGCCGGTGGTCAGTCGCCGCATCAGCCCGGAAACCTCCGCCGGGTCGCTGATGACCTCTGCCGTGCCATAGGCATGGACCACGGCGTAGTTCCAGGTCGGCACGTTGGGACTGGAGGCATAGAGCGTCGGCGAGACATAGGCGTGCGGGCCGGAGAACACGGCCATTGCCGGTGCCCGTTCGAAGTCCCGCCATTGCGGGTTGGCACGGGCCATGTGCCCCAGCAGGGTGCCGTTGGGACCGTCGTCCGGGTCGAGCATGAAGGCCAGGTGCGTGCCGAAGGGGGCGCCGTCCGCGCCCGTGGTCAGCAACAGGCCGAACTCGTTGGCCGTGATCAGGCCGTGGCAGGTGGCGGCGTCGTCGACACTGAAATGCTTCGGGCGATACATCAGCCGGCCTCCGCATCCGTCAGGAACGGCCGGGCAAGCATGGTATCGGGTCGGGGCAGGCCAAGGCGCGCCAGGATGGTGGGCGCCAGTTGCAGCTGGCTCAACAGGGTATCGTCCGCCGGCCCCTGTCCGTCGCCGAAGTAATAGACCGGGAAGTCGCGCATGTCGGCGCCGTTGCCGCCGTGGTGGCCACGGTCGGAATGGCCATGGTCGGCACAGACCAGCACCTCGTAGCCCGCCGCGCGCCAGCCGGGCAGGAAAGCGGCGAGGGAGGCATCGACCGTATAGCAGGCGAGGTCCATTTCCCGGCAATCCTGGCCGAACCGGTGCGACATCGAATCCAGCGTGCAGGTATGCATCAGGCCGTAGTCGAGGCCGAAGCGCCCGACCAGGCTGGTCAGGGTGGCGAACAGGTCCACGTCGCTGGGGGTCATCTGGTTGTCGTGGCTTTCGCCCAGCATGGTATGCAGGCGGCCGTGCTGGATCGGCAGGCTGTCGTCGTCGAATTCGATGTCACGCACGGGGTCGAACGGGTCGCGGTTGAACAGCCGCGACCAGTCGGAATGCGTGACCGCGCCGGTGACGCCACCGCCGTCACGCACCACGGAGAACACGTCGGGCAGGGACAGCCGTCGGATCGTCTGGTTCGACGTGACGCCGTGCACCTGTGGCGGGACGCCCGAATGAATGGAGGCGTAACACGGTCCGGACGTGGACGGCAGCACGGACCGCATGCGCCAGACCCGGGCCTCGCCTGCGTCCACCCAGCCTTCCAGGTTGCCCATCAGGCGCCGTGCGGCGCGCCACGGCAGGCCGTCCAGCACGATCATCAGAAGCTTGCGTTCCAGTGCCATCATCATCTCTCCCGACATACAGGCGGAACAGACTATGTGGCCCCGGCGGCGTCAATCTTTCAGATTGCGCCGAAAGCGGTTTCGATCAGGCGGCAAGCGAGCGACCGGCGGCCCGCGCCAGGACTTCCCGTGCCATCTGGTCGGCCATCTGGCTGGTCGTCAGCCGTTCCGTGTCGGCACGCTTGAACAGCTGGCCCAGCGTGTCGCCGATCCGGGCGACATGTGCGAAGGCGGCGGCCTGGTCATATGCGACGCCTTCATGCGCAATGTTGATGATGCCGCCGGCGTTGATGACATAGTCCGGGGCATAGAGCACACCGCGCGCGGCCAGGATGTCGCCGTGACGGCTTTCCGCCAGCTGGTTGTTCGCGGACCCGGCGACGATGCTCGCCTTCAGGGCCGGGATGGTCCGGTCGTTCAGGCTGCCACCCAGGGCACAGGGGGCAAAGACGTCGGCGCGGACCGCGTGGATGGTATCGATGCCGACCGCCGTGGCGCCGAACTGGCGGGTTGCCTCGGACGTGATCTCGTCGCGCATGTCGGACACGATCAGCCGCGCACCGGCCTGGTGCAGCCGGTTGCAGAGGTCCCAGCCAACGTGGCCCAGGCCCTGGGCGGCAACGGTCACACCCTTCAGGTCGTCATCACCGCGCTGATGTTTCAGGGCGGCCTGGATGCCGACGAAGACACCCAGCGCGGTCGCGGGCGACGGGTCGCCCGATCCGCCTTCCAGCCCGGCCACATGTTTCGTTTCCTGGTGCACATGGGCCATGTCGGCGGGGGAAGTGCCGACATCCTCGGCGATGGTATAGGCCCCGCCCATGCGTTCGACGAAGCGTCCCATGGCACGGAACAGGGCAGGGGTGCCGATGCGGCGCGGGTCGCCGATGATGACCGACTTGCCGCCGCCCCGGCCGGTATCGGCCAGCGCTGCCTTGTAGGTCATGCCGCGCGACAGGCGCAGGGCATCGGTCAGCGCGTCACCGTCGTTCTCGTACGGCCAGAACCGGCATCCGCCCAGGCTCGGACCCAGGGTCGTGTCATGCACGGCAATGATCGCGTTCAGCCCGGTTTCCGCGTCGTTGCAGAACACGACAGCTTCGTGATTGTCGAAATCGGGAGCGTTGAAGACAGCCATGACGGCCTCCATGGGGAGCTTTTCAGCGGTTGTCGGATCGCTCTCATCTCCTCCTCCTGGCGTGGCTTTTCAAGCGGGTTCTGGCCGGGCGGAGCAATTCGCAGGAAAACAAGAAAACCGTGGCAAGGCGTGACTGTTTCGGTCGCCATCTGGGTGGTGGCGAAAGATTGTTTCGCGCGCATGTCACGGCATCTTGTGTCGAAACGGCGCATTTCGGCAACTAGGATCAGCGAACAACAAGAACATGGTCTTTACGGGAGGATCACATGCGGCGCGTCTTGCCAGCATTCTTCATGCTTTCAGTCCTGGTTGTCGGTGCCATCTCCATGCTCGGGCTGGCCGGCCTGGCCCCCGGCAGCGGCGCGCAGGCGCAGACCCGGGACCAGTATGTGCGTTACTGGAAGAGCGAATGGCCGAAGACGGATTTCACCCGGTCGTCGGTCGATTTCGCCGAGATCATGCACGGCGGGCCGCCGCGCGACGGCATCCCGCCGATCGATGAGCCTGCCTTCGTCGATGTGGCGGCGGCGAACGCCATCCTGGCCGATCGGGAACCGGTCATCGGCCTGGTGGTGAACGGGGAGGCCAAGGCATATCCCCTGCAGGTGCTGATGTTCCACGAGATCGCGAATGACACCATTGGCGGCGTGCCGGTCTCCGTCACCTTCTGCCCGCTGTGCAATGCGGCCATCGTGTTCGACCGCCGCGTCGGAGACCAGGTGCTGGATTTCGGCACGACGGGGAAACTGCGCCGCTCCGACCTGGTCATGTGGGACCGCCAGACCGAGAGCTGGTGGCAGCTGTTCCTGGGCGAGGCCATCGTCGGTGAAATGACCGGGACTCGCCTGACCATGCTACCGTCGCGGCTGGAATCATGGGCCCGGTTCCGCGCCCGGGCGCCGGAGGCCACGGTGCTGGTGCCGAACGGTCAGCATCGGCGCAGCTACGGCGGCAATCCCTACCAGGCCTATGACAGTTCCACCCAGCCGTTCCTGTATCGTGGTGCGCTGCCGACCGGTATTCCGCCGTTGATGCGGGTGGTGACCCTGGGTGAACGCGGTGCCTGGAGCCTGGATTTCATGAAGCGGAACCGCGTGGTGCATCTCGACGATGGCACTACGATCCGCTGGGAACCCGGACAGGCGTCCGCCCTCGACACGCACGAAACCGCCGAACGCCGCGCTGTCGGCAAACCGCTGGTGTAGGCTCCACGCCGTGACCATTCATCTCAGCCCGGCGCGAGGAAATACCTCGGGCGCATTGAGATCGGCGTCGATCGCGTCGGCGCCATCGAAGTGCAGAATCGCCGCCAGAACCCCGTCCGCCCGGCACGCCTCGATCTGATCCACTTCGGTGCAGATCCGAAGATGCCCCGCCTCCTCCAGCCGGTTCAGGATCGCGATCTGAGCCATCGCTTCGGGCATCGCCTGCGCCGCCGTGATGGCTGTGACTTTGTCGGGCACGACCAGACGCATCATGCGGGGGCGACCCTGGCCGCGGTCGCCCTGGATGGTGGCGAGCCCGGAAAGCGCCTGGATGATCGGGTCATAGACGCGTTTGCCGGCGTAGGGCCCGGTTTCACCGAAGCCCGAAATCGAAACGTAGATCAGGTCGGGCTTGAGTCGCCGCAGCGTCTCTTCGCCGATCCC
>CAJYBQ010000194.1 GCA_913064755.1 uncultured Alphaproteobacteria bacterium | reverse complement strand
CCGCACGCGCGCCCGGCCGTGGTCGTAGGTGTTCCGCAGGTTTCCGCCTTGTCGTGCTTGCCGCCTTGGGAATCTGTCATCTCCTGTTTGATGCTGCGGCCCGCTGTCTTGCTACCATCGCCGCACAGAAGATCAGTGTTGACAGGCTATTCGTTTCACATGAATCTAAATTCAATGCCGGGAACACCTGAAGCCAGCGTCATCGATCTTCCGAACTTCCTGCCCTACCGGCTCGCCGTCGCGACCGATGCGGTCAGTGGCCGCCTGGCGCGGCGCTATAGGGAGGAATTCGACCTCAGCATCCCCGAATGGCGGGTCATGGCCGTGCTTGGTCGCTATCCGGAGATTTCGGCAGGCGATGTCGCGGCGCGCCGCGCGATGGACAAGGTCCAGGTCTCCCGCGCGGTGGCACAGCTGATCCGCAACGGGCATCTCGACCGCCGCTCGGATGCGCAGGACCGTCGCCGCACGGTCCTCAACCTGTCACGGACCGGTCGTGACATCTATCAGCGCATCGTGCCAATGGCCCGCGCCTACGAACAGGACCTGTTCGACCGCCTGACGCCGGAGGAAAGCGAGATACTGATGCGGGCGCTGTCGCGGCTCAGCGGGCCTTGAAGGTGATGAACATGCGCCGGAACGGGAATACGGTCACGCCGTCCGCGGCCATCGGATAGGCCTGCCGCAGCGCCGCGCGATACAAGGCGGTGAAGGCATCGACGGCGTCCGCCGACGGTTTCTACTGCACCGGCAGCAAGGCCGTGCCCGGTACCCGTTGCAGCCCGGGGTGCTCTCCCGTGAGGCTCTGCAGATATTCCGTCTCCCAGACGTCCACGCTTCCGTCCAGCCCGCGCAGCAGGTCGTGATAGAAGACCGGGGCCTGGACGGCATCACCCAGCAGCTTGCCGGCCAGCTGCGCTCCGAACTCGGGCCGGGCCGCGATTTCCCCGATCAGGGCATGCGAGGGGGCGGCGAAATTGTTCGGCATCTGCACGGCCAGCACACCGCCGGCGGCCAGTGCCCCGGCAAGCCGCGTGAACAGGCCCGCGTGGTCCGGCACCCAGTGCAGGGACGCATTGGCAAAGATCACGTCCACCGGCGTCGCGGCCTGCCAGTCGGAGATGTCGATCAGTTGCCAGTCGATGTCGGCACCGCTGCCGCCCGCTTTCTCGATCATGGCCGAAGAACTGTCGATGCCGGTCACCGCGGCATCCGGCCAGCGTCCCTTCAACAGCAATGTCGAATTGCCGGGGCCGCAGCCGAGATCGACCACGCGCGCCGGCCGGTCATGATCCACCCGGTTCAGCAGGTCCATCGCCGGACGCGTGCGCAGATCGCCCATCGCACCCTTCATGTACTGCGCCGGATCCCAACGGTTACCCTTGCCCATGCACCTGATCCCTTTGATTGACCCCCGTACGATAAGGCCGATAATCGTGCCGTGACTGGGGAGGCACAATCATGAACTATGACGCATACGAGACCATCGGTTTCAGCCGCGAGGGCAAGATACTGACGGTGACGCTGAACCGCCCGGACGTGCTCAACGCCGTCAACGGCACGCTGCATACCGAGCTCAGCACCCTGTTCCACGACCTGGCCACCGACCCGGCTGACATCATCGTCCTGACCGGGGCAGGCCGCGCGTTCTGCGCCGGTGGCGATATCGACTGGATGCAGGCTGGCGTTGACGATCCGGACAGCTTCGACGCGGTGGTGTTCGAGGCGAAGAAGATCATCTTCGGCATCCTGGATTGCGAGAAACCGATCATCTGTCGGCTGAACGGTGACGCGATCGGGCTGGGCGCCACGATCGCGCTGTTCTGCGACATCATCATCGCCCACGAGGATGCGCGCATCGGCGACCCGCACGTGTCGGTCGGACTGGTGGCAGGCGATGGTGGCGCGGTGATCTGGCCGCAGCTGATCGGTTACGCCCGGGCCAAGGAATACCTGATGACGGGCAAGTTGATGAGCGCCGAGGATGCCGTCGGCATGGGCCTGATCAACCACGCGGTGCCCGGCGCGGAACTGGACGAGGTGACGGCACGGATGGCTGCCCGGCTGGCGGCAGGGGCGGCCAAGGCGATCCGCTGGACCAAGGTATCGGTCAACGTCGGCCTCAAGCAACTCGCCCACAGCATCATGGACACGTCGCTGGCCTACGAGTCGCTTTCCAACCGTTCGAAGGACCACGCGGAGGCTGTGAACGCTTTTCGCGAGAAGCGCCGTCCGGCCTTCACGGGCGAGTAGGCCCCGATGAACGGCGCACCGGCGAGGGCGGTCGGCGCCGTGACGGAACGCGAGGTCCTGCAGGACGCCGTGTTCGGCAGCCCGTTGCTCGGCCCCGTTCTGAAAGGCTGGAGCGACGTGCAGCTGCCCGACGCCTGGCTGGTCGCGGGCGCGGTGGCGCAGGCCGTCTGGAACGCGCGGTTGCACTACGCCCCCGGTCACGGCCTGCGCGATATCGATATCGTCTACCATGACCCCGACGACCTGTCGGAGGCGACGGAGGAGAGCCATGCCGTCCGCATCAGGGCGCTGTTCGCGGAATGCCCGGCACGGTTCGACGTGAAGAACGAGGCACGGGTACACTGCTGGTATGAAGCGAAGTTCGGATACCCGATCGCGCCCTACCCGTCCGTCGCAGCCGCCATCGCCACCTTTCCGACGACGGCCACCACGGTCGGTATCAGGCCGGGGAGCGCGGGACTGGACGTCATCGCGACCCACGGGCTTTCGGATCTCTGCAACCTGGTGGTCCGCCCCAACAGGGTCCAGGTCACGCGCCGGATTTACGAGGCAAAGGTCGCCCGCTGGCAGACCTTGTGGCCCACCCTGCACATAGAGAAATGGTAGAAGACCAGCATCCCGCCACTCACCAACCCACAGCATCGGAGTTTCTGACCCATGGCCCGTATTCCCTACGTCGATCCCGCGAAAGCCCCGGAAAAGGTCGCGGAACTGCTGGGCAAGCTGCCCGACATGAACGTGCTGCGCATGCTGTCCCATGCAACGCCGGAATTCAGGCACTTCATCACCTTCTCCGACGCCCTGCTGCGCAAGTCCGCCGTCAACAAGTGGCTGCTGGAACTCGCCATCCTGCGGGTCGGCCACCTGTCCGACGCCCCCTACGAGGTGCAGCAGCACGAGCCCCTGGCCGCGGCCGTTGGCGGAACACCGGAGAAGATCGCGGCCATCGCGGCCTGGCCCGACACGGAAGTGTTCGACGAGGTCGAGACCGCCGTGCTGCGCTACACCGATGACGTGGTCGAGAATGTCCGCGCCAGCGATGGCACGTTCAACGTGCTGTCAGCCTTCATGGATCACCAGCAGATGATGGAACTGACCATGGGCATCGGCTTCTACATGATGGTCAGCCGCCTGCTGAACACCTTCGACGTGGACCTGGAAGAGGCTGATGGACCGGCTCTCAGCCTGGATCGCTGAATGCGGGCTGCGAAACACGCAAATTGCAAGAACGGACGTCACCGGGGGACAGGCGGTCGGCTTCGCTGGCCGCCTGAAGGTCCCGACCAGATTGCATAAAATGCCGTGCAAATTTCTCTCTCATTTTATATTTATTAATTAAAACAATAGCTTATACTTTTTGTTCAGACTCTCCGGCGCATATTGCTGCTCACCCGCAGGCAATTCCGACCGCTCCGGGTTGCTGGTACGAAACTGGCAACCATCCTGTCATTCGGGTCTGGAACCGACCGCGCTGTCCGAAAGCGCGACATTCCAGAGGGGAAACATGAATTATTGTCCGATATTGGGACAAAGTAGGAGAGTTCGATATGTCACTTCTTGCTCAGATCTCTGGCCTTTCTGCCAGTCAGCGCATTGCATTCGCGACGATCAACGGTGACGGCACGGACGAAAACCTGCAGGGGACCAACGACGACGACCGGATCTTCGGCGGTGGTGGTGACGACACGATCGGCGGCCTCGCCGGCGACGACACGCTGCGCGGGGACGAAGGCAACGACAACATCAACGGCGGCGGCGGCGATGACGTGCTGCGCGGCCTTGACGATGATGACCGGCTGTTCGGCGGCGGCGGCGTCGACACCATCCAGGGTGATGACGGAAACGATTCCATGTCGGGCGGCGCGGGCAACGATGACCTGAGCGGCAACAATGGCGATGACACCATCAAGGGTGATGCCGGTGACGACGAGATCGCCGGTGGCGCCGGTCGTGACGAGGTGGATTACCGCGCCACGGACGGCGATGTGACGGTCGACCTGGGCGCCAATGGCAATGATGACGGCGTGGCCAGCAGCGACGACTTCGGCAATGACACGCTGGAATCCATCGAGATCGTGAAGACCGGTGGCGGCAATGACACGGTCGCCGGCGACGATGCCAACGAGGAATTCTCGACCGGCGACGGCGACGACGTTCTGGTCGGCAACAATGGCGATGACCTGCTGGACGCCGGTGCGGGCAATGACGAGGTCTTCGGCGGCAATGGCGAGGACACGGTCCGGGGCGAGGACGGCGACGACTACATCGAAGGCGGGGCCGACGACGATGACCTGTTCGGTGGTCTCGGTACGGACGAACTGCTGGGCAACGACGGCAACGACACCCTGTCCGGGGAAGAAGGCGACGACTACCTGCTGGGTGGCGACGGCGACGACACCATCAACGGCAATGAAGGCAACGACGACATCGATGGCGGCGCAGGCAACGACAACCTGCGCGGCAACGACGGCGACGATACCATCCTGGCCCAGGACGGTGACGATGACGTCACCGCCGGTGCAGGCAACGACTTTGCCGATGGCGGTGAAGGCAACGACACCCTGCGCGGCAACGGCGGCGCTGACGACCTGGTTGGCGGCCTCGGCCTCGACAACCTCTACGGTGGCGACGGCGACGACGTTCTGAACGGTGACGCCGATGCCGATACCCTGTTCGGCGAGGACGGCGACGACGATCTGGACGGTGGTGACGGCGACGACTCCATCAACGGCGGCAATGGCAATGACAAGGCATTCGGCGGTCAGGGCAACGACGTTCTGCAGATGCTGTTCGGTGACGATTATGCGGGCGGAGGCCGTGGTCGTGACATCATGCGCGGCGGTGACGGCAACGACACGCTGGAAGGCGACGAAGACGACGATACCGTGCGCGGTGACGATGGCGACGATGTCGTGGCCGGCAACGACGGCAATGATTCGGTGACCGGCGGCGCGGGCCAGGACATCCTGACCGGCGACGCGGGCAACGACACCCTGCTGGGCGATGCCGGTGGCGACACCATGGACGGCGGTCTGGGCGACGATGATGTCCGTGGCAATGACGGCGACGATGTGGCTGCGGGTGACTGCGGCGAGGACACCATCAACGGCGGGGCCGGCAACGACCTGCTTTCCGGCGGCGCCGACAATGACACCGTTCTCGGCGGCGCGGACAACGACACCATCTTCGGCGATGACGGCAACGACGTGCTGCGCGGCGAGACCGGCGACGACGAGGTTCACGGCGGTTTGGGCGATGACATCCTGGCCGGTGCGGACGGCAACGACAGCCTGTTCGGCGACGGTGGCAATGACGAGATCGACGGCGGTATCGGTGACGATGCGCTGGACGGTGGCGACGGCGATGACCTGATGGACGGCGGCGACGGCAACGACACGCTGAACGGTGGTGAGGGCAACGACGAGATGTTCGGCGAGGACGGCGATGACGTGATCGCCGGCGACGCGGGTGCCGACACGATCTTTGCCAATGAAGGCGACGACACCGTTCACGGCGGTGACGGCCTGGACATCATTTCCGGTGGCGAAGGCAACGACCTGATCAACGGTGACGACAACGAGACCTTCCTCGGTGAAAACCTGCTGGGCGAATTCACCAGCGAGACGCCGGACAATGGCGGCGGTCACGGCGGCTCCCATGGCGGTGGTTGGAACCACGGCGGCTGGGGCTGGTCCGGTGGCGGCCACAACAGCTGGAACGGCGGCTGGGACAGCGGCCGCAGCGGTGGCTGGGGCAAGGGTCGCAGCAGCGGCTGGAACTCCCGTGGCAAGAGCCGCTACGGCAAGGACCACGACGACGACCGCGGCGGCCACCATGGCAACAGCCGTGGCGACAAGTACGGCAAGAACCACGGCGGCAAGCATGATGACAACGACGCCGAGACCACGCTGAAGCAGACGGTGGATCTGGATTGCACCGGCATCTTCCGCCTGGAACTGGACTTCACGGGCGAGGCAGCCAACTGCTGGAACCGTCGCGACGGCAACAGCGATATCGAGGTGCGCGTCGGTGGCGAGGTCGTGGCCGTGCTGACTGCCGCATCCGCAGCCTCGCAGCATCTGAGCATCGACATCCTGATCCCGCTGGGCGAGACCGAGATCGAACTGGTCGGCCGCAATGTCGACGAGGTGGTCGAGAACGTCTCGCTGAAGAAGGTTCACAAGGAGGAACTGTTCGGCAACGACGGCGACGACACCATCTTCGGTGACGCGGGTGACGACTTCATCGACGGCGGCAACCAGAACGACCACGTGGATGGCGGCGAAGGCGATGACCTGGTCTGCGGCGCTGACGGCGATGACACCATCGTCGGCGGCGAAGGCAAGGACACGCTGCACGGTGGCGAAGGCTAT
>CAJYBQ010000193.1 GCA_913064755.1 uncultured Alphaproteobacteria bacterium | reverse complement strand
AGGAAGGCCTGCTGGGTTTCCATGGCCGAGGTCAGGAGCTCGACCGCGCGAGGCAGCTGGTAGTCTTCATCCTCGGGCCAGTCAGCCGGCGGCTGCTCGACGGCCGCAATATCCGTGGTCTCGCGCTCATCGCCATTTTCATTGACAAGAGCGCCGTCGAGATCGGCTTCCGAGCCGATCTGCGGCACGTCGGCTTCGGCGTCATCGCTGAGCGCCCAGGCCGAGATCTGCTGGTCCGGAATGATGCCGGTCGCCTGGATGGAGTTGCCCGACGGGGTGTAATAGCGTGCCGTGGTCAGCTTCAGCTGGTTGCCGCCGCCAAGCTGCATGATCGACTGCACCGAGCCCTTGCCGAAGCTGGTGGTCCCCATCAGGATCGCCCGCTTGTGATCCTGCAGGGCACCCGCCACGATCTCCGATGCGCTGGCGGAACCGCCGTTGATCAGCACGATGACCGGCAGGCCGGCCGCGAGGTCGCCCGGTTTCGCGTTGTAGCGTTCGATGGCCGATACATCGCGGGCGCGTGTCGACACGATCTCGCCACGGTCCAGGAAGGCATCGGAAACGGCGATCGCCTGGTCGAGCAGGCCGCCCGGGTTGTTGCGCAGGTCCAGGATGACACCGGCAATGTCTTCACCGATCTCTTCCTTCAGCTTCTTCATGGACTTGCGCAGACCGGATTCGGTCTGTTCGGTGAAACTGGTGATGCGGACATAGGCGACGTTGCCCTCCGCCCGCGCCCGCACGGACTGCACCTTGATCACGGCGCGGGTGATGGTGATGTCAAAGGCGTCCGGCACGCCGACCCGGTTGACGGTCAGCACGATGTCGGTGCCGACGGCGCCGCGCATTTCCTTCACGGCCTCGGTCAGGGTCAGGCCCTGGACGGACGTGCCGGCGATATGGGGGACCAGGTCGTTCGGCTGCACCCCGGCGCGGGCGGCGGGGGTGTCGTCGATGGGGGTGACCACCTTCACGTAGCCGTTCTCCATCGTGACCTCGATCCCCAGGCCGCCGAATTCGCCGCGGATGCTGACCTGCATCTGCTTGACACGCTCCGGCGGCAGGAAGGCCGAATGCGGGTCGAGGGATTGCAGCATCCCGTTGACCGCCGCCTCGATCAGCTTTTCCTCGTCCACGGGTTCGACATAGCTCGACCTGATCTTGGCAATCGCATCGCCAAGCACGGTCAGCAGATCGTAGGTCGCGTTCTGCTGCGCCTGTGCAGCCGTGGAAACAAGCCCGACCGGGGCTGCCATCAGCGTGGACACCAGTGCCACGCGCATCATCCGCTTCATCATCAGCCGCTGCTCTTTCCCTTGCTCGGCGCCATCCATGGCAACGGGTCAACAGGTGATCCGTTACGACGCAGTTCCAGATAAAGTTCGGGTCGTGTTCCGTCTGTCGTCCGCGTCATGCTGCCGACCGGTTCCCCGGCCAGCACCCATTGCCCTACCGTCACGTCGCTCTGCGCCAGACCGGCAATCAGCAGATGATACCCGTCGCCCAGATCGATGATCAATAGCCGCCCGTAGGACCGGAATGGCCCCGCGAAGCTCACCGTACCATCATGCGGCGCGGTCACCAAAGCACTGGAACGTGTCGAAAGTGTGAGGCCCTGTGCTTCGTGCGGCGCGCCGGGGCGATGATCGCCGAAACGGTGGCTGATCCGGCCTTCCGCCGGCATCGGGAGCCACCCCTTCAGCGCCTCGATACCGGCACGGCGGGCGGGTTGATCGGGGATCACGGCCAGGGTGGTCACCGGCGCGAGCTGGTCCATCAGGCTGCTCAGGTCCCGCGCCCGGGAGGCGAGTCGTGCCAGGCGGGTGCTCTCGATGTCGCGTGCGACGCTCAGGGCCCCCAGTTGTTCCCGCCGTTCGCGCAACAGCAGTTCCAGCTTGTCGCGCTCCGCCGCCAGGGTCGCGATGGTCCGGTTCGCGGTCCGGCGCGCGGCGACCTGCTGCGCGCGCAGGTCTTCGAGTTCGGTCAGGTCACGCCGCAAGCCGGCCACGCGCCCCTGCAGGACCGGGGTGACACCGGCAAGCGCGGATGCCGTCAGGGCGTTCTCGGCGATCTGGCCGGGTTGCGCCACGGCAGCAAGCGGCGGCCTGCGGGCGACCCCCAGCAGGGCGGAAAGGGTACTGGCCAGGGCCTTGCGGCGGGTGGCGAGATCGGCGGTCTTTTCCCGGATGCTGTGGTCCAGTTCGGCGACCGTGTTTTCGGCGGTCCCGCTCTGGCGCTCCGCCAGGCGGACGGCATCTGCTGCCTGCGCCAGTTGGCGGGACAGGGATTCGTTCTCGGTGGCGAAGCGGGCGGCATCCTCGCGCAGGGCCTTCAGCCGGGTTTCGGTGGCTTCCCGGCTTTCCTCCAGCACCTTCAGTTCGGCATCGGGGTCGCGGTCCTGTGCCCGGGCCGACATGCACGCGGCCAGCGCGATGCCGACCAGGACCAGGCCGCAGGTATGGCGAAAGGCTGTTTCAGCTCGCCACACGGTGATCCGTTTCCATTGCCCCGGCGGGAACCAGCAGGCAGTCGCCGGTCATTGCCGCGGGCTGCGGAATTCCCATCAGGCGCAGCACGGTCGGGGCCAGGTCCGCCAGCCGACCGGGCCGCAGCACCATGTCGGCCGGACCGTTGACCATGGTCAGCGGCACGGGGTTGGTGGTGTGGGCGGTATGGGCCTGGCCGGTTTCCGGGTCCCGCATCATTTCCAGGTTGCCATGGTCCGCCGTGATCAACAGCGTTCCGTCGGCGTCGCGAATGGCGTCCGCCAGGGCGCCGAGGCAGGCGTCGATGGTCTCCACCGCCTTGATCGCGGCGGCGAGGTCGCCCGTGTGACCCACCATGTCGGGGTTGGCGAAATTGACGATGATCAGGTCGGTCTCGCGGTCGCGAATGCGTCTCACCAGGTGACTGGTAACCTCCGCCGCGGACATCTCCGGCTGCAGGTCATAGGTCGCCACATCGGGGGAGGGGACGAGGATCCGGTCTTCGCCTTCGTACTGCTTTTCCTGGCCACCGTTCAGGAAGAACGTGACGTGGGCGTATTTCTCGGTTTCCGAGATTCGCAATTGCTTCCGCCCGGCCCGGGACACGACCTCGCCCAGCGTGTCGGGCAGGTCCTCGGCCGGGAACAGGGTCTGCAGGAACGGGTTCAGCGCATCGGAATATTCGGTCAGACCGATGGCTGTGCCGAATTTCGGGGTGCGCTTGCGCATGTAACCGTCGAAATGCGGGTCCAGCAGCGCGGTCAGCACTTCCCGCGCCCGATCCGCGCGGAAATTGGCCATCACCAGCCCGTCGCCGTCGGACATGCCTTCGAAACCGCCGAGCTTTCGCGGCTTGACGAATTCATCCGTTTCATCGGACGCGTAGGCGTCCTCCAGCGCGGACCGCCAGTCGGGAAAGGCCTCTGCCACGCCGTCCACCATGGCGTTGCAGGCCAGTTCGACCCGGTCCCACCGCTTGTCGCGGTCCATCGCCCAATAGCGCCCGATCAGGGTCGCGATCGCGGCACCCTGCGGCAGGGCATGCTCCACGGCCTCCAGGTATTCGGCAGCACTCTTCGGCGGCGTGTCGCGGCCATCCAGAATGGCATGGATCAGCACCTTCGCGCCGCCGTTCACCAGGGCCTGGGCAAGCGCCACGATGTGAACCTGGTGAGCGTGCACGCCACCGGGGGAAAGCAGGCCGATGACGTGCACGGTCGGGCAGGTGCCGGCCATGGCCTTCAGCTGCGGGTTGGCCAGCAGGCTGCCATCCGCGATCGCGGTATCGATCCGGGGCAGGTCCTGCATCACCACGCGACCGGCGCCGATGTTCATGTGACCGACTTCCGAATTGCCCATCTGTCCGTCAGGCAGGCCGACGGCCAGCCCCGAGGTCTGGATCATCGTCTGCGGACAGGTCCGGCTCAGCCTGCGCCAGTTCGGGGCCTCCGCCTGGGCAATTGCATTGTCCACCGGGTTGTCGCTGTGTCCCCATCCATCAAGGATGCAGAGGACGACGGGACCAGGCCGCATGGCGGTGCCCTCGGTGGTGGCGGGGGAAGTCCGTTCGGTATTCTGCTCTGTGCTCATGCTGTGTTTCTATCTGATCCGGTGACAGAAGTTCAGGATTTTGTCGGGCAATCCCGACGACATTGTGTTCGTCGTCAGCCCCGGTGATAGGGGTGACCGGAAAGGATGGTCTGCGCGCGATACAGCTGTTCCGCCAGCATGGCGCGCACCATCAGGTGCGGCCAGGTCAGGCGGCCCAGGCTGAGGGTCAGGTTCGCGGCGGCGCGGCTGGCATCATCCAGTCCGTCCGCGCCACCGATCAGGATGGCGACATCCCGCCGACCATCGTCCGCGATGTCCTGCAACCCGGCGGCAAAGCCGCGGCTGTCCAGCAACTTGCCCCGTTCATCCAGTGCGATGATGGCACTGGCCGAACTGGCCCGTTCGCGCAGCAGCGCGTTCTCCTTCGCGTTGCGTTCCGCGTCGGAGCCACCTTTGCGGACCTCCAGTTCCTGCAGGTCCAGCGGCCAGCCGAGACGACGGCTGTAGGTGTCGAACAGGTCCCGTTCCGGGCCACGCCCGAAACGGCCGATGCTGAGCAGCGTGATGCGTATCATGGGTGGTCAGGCAGGGCCGTCATGTCGCCGCCTGCTCTCCGTTCGTGCCCAGGTCCACCGCCCACATCTTCTCGAGGTTGTAGAAGTCCCGCACTTCCGGGCGGAAGACATGGACGATGACGTCGCACGCATCCACCAGTACCCAGTCACAGGTCTGCAACCCTTCGATCTTCGGGCGGCCATGACCGGATGCCTTCAGCTTCTCGACGATGTGTTCCGCGATGGCGGCGACGTGACGTGATGACCTGCCGGACGCGACCAGCATGTAATCGGCAATCTGCGTCTTGCCCTTCAGATCAATCCGCACGACCTGTTCGGCCTTGTCATCATCAAGTGATGCTTCAATCAGATCCAGCAAGGTGTTGTCCGGTCCTTCTGTGCCATTGGTAATATCCATTCTGCTGATTCGTGGGCCTTCCGCCAGCCCGGTGTGTCCTGTCGTTTCGTCTGTCATCGTGCCGTTGCGGATGGCTGTTGCCGACAGTGCATGTCGGCGCATCCGTATGAAGCCGAGTGCGGGCGGTGCCTGTCGCCAGAGGTCGCGTGCCCGGTGTTGTGGCAGCAGCGCGCCGCGAAACCGGTGCGCCGCCTGCCCTGACATGATGCGGTGAGAATAGGGCGTGCGGTCAAACACGGCAACGGGCACCCGTCTCACCAGGTCTTCCCAGCGCGCCCAGCGCGGCAGTTGCGCCAGGTTGTCGGCCCCCATCAACCAGACGAAGCGTTCGGCGGGAAAGCGCCGCTGCAACGCGGCCACCGTGTCCCGGGTGAAACGCGTGCCCAGGCGGCGTTCGATGTCGGTGACCCGGATGCGGGGGTGACGGGCCACCAGGCGTGCCCTGTTCATCCGTGCATCCAGTGCCGCCATGCCGTCCGTGCTCTTCAGCGGGTTCTGCGGCGAGACCAGCCACCACACCTCGTCGAGGCCGAGACGCCGCAGCGCGGTCAGGCTGATGTGGCGATGCCCGGCATGTGCCGGGTTGAAGGAGCCGCCCAGCAGGCCGATGCGCCTGCCGCGAAACTGTCTCATGTCCTCATGGGCGGGCCTGACCGGAGCCGCGTACCAGGTACTTGAAGCTGCAGAGCTGTTCGACACCGCCGGGGCCGCGCGCATGCATCTTGCCCGTCGCGATGCCGATTTCCGCGCCCATGCCGACCTCGCCGCCATCCGCGTACTGGGGGGAGGCATTGTGCATGACGATGGCCGAATTGACTTCCGCCATGAACCTGCCTGCCGCCGCCTCATCATCGGTGATGATGCTGTCCGTATGTTCTGATCCATGGTCGCGGATGTGCGCGATGGCCTGATCCAGCCCGTCCACGATGCGCGCTGAAATGGTGGGGCCGAGCCACTCGGTATCCCAGTCGGCGTCCTCGGCACCCTGGACACGCGGGTCGAGCGCGGCCGTTTCCGCGTCGCCCTTCACCGCGCAACCGGCGTCGAAGAGGTCCTGCAGGATCGGTTTCATCAGGGTCTCGGCACCCGCGCGATCAACCAGCAGGGTCTCGGCGGAGCCGCAGATCGACGTGCGGCGCATCTTGGCATTCAAGGCAATGCTGCGTGCCATCGCGGGGTCAGCCGCCGCGTGGACATAGACCGTGCAGCGTCCCTCCAGGTGCGCGAAGACAGGCATCCGGGCCTCTTCCTGCACCCGCGCGATCAGCGACTTGCCGCCACGCGGGACGATGACGTCGATCAGTCCGGCACTGCGCAGCATCAGGCCCACGGCTTCGCGGTCGGTCGTCGGGATCAACTGGATGGCCGCCTCGGGCAGCTTCGCCGCCCGCAGTCCGGTCACCATGGCCGCGGGCAGGACACGGTTGGTGACTATCGCCTCCCGCCCGGCGCGCAGGATCACGGCACTGCCCGCCTTCCTCGCCAGGCCACCGGCGGCCCCGGGCCCCTTGGGCCGGCATTCGGAGAACCCGCCGATGACGCCCCGGGTCTCGCGCACCACCTGGGCTGTCAGCCCGGCCGGCTCGCACCGTCGCGGCGAGGTGGGGTGCCCCGCGGCGGTCT
>CAJYBQ010000192.1 GCA_913064755.1 uncultured Alphaproteobacteria bacterium | reverse complement strand
ATGTGATCGCCCTCCCGGCCCGGATCGCCGACCACCTGGGCGCGGGCCGCGGCGGTGGCAATCGCCAGCACCCGGTCGTAGCAGGACCGTTCCACGATCATGCGGGTGGGCGCATCGCAGGACTGACCGGTATTGTGGAAGCATTCCGCCACGCTTTCGGCCACGCGCCGTTCGAGGTCGCAGTCGGCGAAGACCAGGTTGGGGGACTTGCCGCCCAGTTCCAGCGTGACACGTTTCACGGTGTCGGCAGCGTCCTTCGTGACCTGGCTGCCCGCACGGGTGGAGCCGGTGAAGGAGATCATGTCGACGTCGGGATGGCGCGACAGGGCCGCGCCCACGGTTGGCCCGTCCCCGTGCACCAGGTTGAAGACGCCCGGCGGATATCCGGCCTCGTGGACGATTTCCGCATAGATGTTCGCCGAGAGCGGTGTGTGTTCCGACGGTTTCAGAATGCATGTCGACCCGACCGCCAGCGCCGGAATGACCTTCAGCGCGATCTGGTTGATCGGCCAGTTCCACGGCGTGATCAGGCCGCAGACACCGATCGGTTCCCGGATCAGGATGTCGCCGTTGGCCAGGACCTCCCGTTCTTCCTGCACCTTCAGGGCGGCGATGAAAGCTTCCAGGTGCCCGGTGCCGCTGTCGGCCTGTGCCTCCCGCGACATGGTGATCGGCGCACCCATTTCCGCGGTCATGGCCTGCGCCAGGTCTTCCCTGCGTGCCCGGGTCCCTTCCAGAAGGCGTTCCAGCAAGGCCAGCCGCTCGGCCCTTGTCGTCCGCGAGAAGGTCTCGAAGGCGGTGCGCGCGGCGGCCACCGCCCGGTCGACATCGGCCTGGTTGCCCAGCGACAGGGTACCGATCCGGCTGTCGGTCGCCGGGTTCATCACGGGCATGGTTGCCGTCGAAACGGGGGCCACCCAGGTGCCGCCGATGTAGAACCTGTCGAGGGACGTCATGTCTGCGTTTCCTTGCTGCGCGATCCGGCCTTCAGGGCACGACAGGTTCATGGGCCATGCCGAGATGCAGTTCCGTGCCGGTATAGGGATTCGCGGCGATCACGGCGTCGTCGAGTTCGATGCCCAGTCCCGCCGACGAAGGTGGGACCAGGTAGCCGTCCTGCCATTCGAAGTCCGCGGAGACCATGGACATGTAGGGCCCTTCGAAAGTGCCGATGCTTTCCAGGATCAGGAAGTTCGGGCTGCAGGTGGCGATCTGGATATTGGCCGCCGCCGTCACGGGACCGCAGTAGAGGTGCGGCGCGATCTGCGCCTGCCGGGTTTCAGCCATGGCGGCAATCTTCTTGGCTTCCAGCAGCCCACCGACGCGGCTGAGGTTCATCTGCAGGATCGAGGCCGCGCCGGCTTCCAGCAGCCGGGCGAATTCATGCTTGGTGCAGAGGCGCTCCCCGGCTGCCACGGGGATGGAGGTATAGCGCGCGATCTCCGCCATGTCGGCCGGGTTCTCGGGCGTTGTCGGCTCCTCGAACCAGAGCGGGTCGTACTTCTCCAGCCGCCGTGCCATGCGCTTGGCGCCCGAGACCGTGAACTGGCCATGGGTGCCGAACAGCAGGTCTGCCCGGGTGCCAACGGCCTCGCGGATGCGCCTGCAGAACATCTCGCTGCGCTCCAGGTCCTCGAGGCGGGGCTGATGACCGTCGAAGACCGTGTAGGGTCCCGCCGGGTCGAACTTGACCGCCGTGAAGCCCAGCGCGACCATCTTCACCGCGACCTCGGCGGCGATATCAGGGTCATTGTAGACGTTTGGCACTTCCGGATCGGGATAGACATCGCCCTCCGCGGGATAGAGGTAGGTGTAGCTGCGCAGCCGATCATGCACCTTGCCGCCGAGCAGTTCGTAGACCGGCTTGTCCGCCGCCTTGCCGATGATGTCCCAGCAGGCCATTTCGAGGCCGCTGAGCACGCCCATCACCGTGACATCCGGGCGCTGCGTGAAGCCCGCGCCATAGGTCCGCCGCCAGAGCTTCTCGATATGGTGCGGGTCGCTGCCGGCGAACTGGCGCTCGAACACCTCCACGGCCATCGCGGCGCAGAGGTCCGGGCCGCAGGTGGCGTTGTAGATCTCGCCGACACCGGTGATCCCGCACGCCGTGGTCAGACGCAGGAGGATGAAGTAGCGCCCGCCGTGGCGTGGTGGCGGGTTGCCGACAACAAAGGTCTCGATCTTTTCCAGCCGCATGCGATTCCCAGACTTTCAAGGTTCCCGATTATGACGTGTGTTCGATGATGCGTCCTGCAGGATCAGTTCGGCGGCCCGCATGGCCAGCATCATCGTCGGCGCGTTGATGTTGCCGGAGGTGATGTTCGGGAACGACGAGGCATCGACAACGCGCAGCCCCCGGATTCCATGCACCCTCAACCGCGCGTCCAGCACCGAATCCGACGTGTCGCGACCCATCCTGCAGGTGCAGCTTGGATGGAAGACGGTCGAGGAATGCGCACGGAAGTTCGCCAGCATCTCCGCGTCGTTCATGGTCGAAATGTCGGGTGCCCGGGCCGCGCGTGTCACCCGCCGCATCGTGGGCGTGCCGGCCAGGGACCGCAGCAGCCTGCTGGCCCGGATCGCCGCCGCGCAGTCGTCATCGCTCGACAGCGACATCGGCTGGATCAGCGGGGCTTCGCGTGGATCGGGCGATGCAATCCTGATCTCCCCGCGGCTGGTCGGCCGACAGGGCTGGACCGACAGGATGAACCCCGGCGTGCGATCCATTGTCGGCTTGCCGCTGGCCCCGATCGTGTAGGACGCCGGGTTGCAGAACACCTGCATGTCCGGTGCCGCGCAGGCTTCCCCGGACCGGATGAAGCCGCCCACCTGGTTGACGGGAACGCTCATCGGTCCCTTGCGCGTCAGCAGGTACTGCAGCCCGGCCATGAACTGCCCCGGCCGGTGGCCCAGCCGGTTGTTCAGCGTCGGCTCGCTGGCCGCGAAATGGTGGGTGATCGCCAGGTGGTCCTGCAATCCCCTGCCCACCTGCCCGAGGTCGCGTACCACCTCGATCCCCTGCGACCGCAACAGGTCCCCGGGGCCGATGCCCGACAGTTGCAGCAGCTGGGGTGAATTGACCGACCCGGCGCTGACGATGACCTCGCCCCGGGCGCGGACCGTGGTCACCCGGTCTCCGACCCGGTACCGGACCCCGGTTGCGCGCCCGTCCGCGATCAACAGCCGTTCCACCAGCGCGTGCTTCACCACCCGCAGGTTGCCGCGCTTCAGCGCCGGGCGCAGGAACGCGTCCGCCGGGGAACAGCGGATGCCGTTGCGCACGGTGCTGCGGTAACGCGAAAGCCCCTCGGGGGTGCTGCCGTTCATGTCGTCGGTCAGCGGCCAGTCGAGATCGGTCGCGGCCTCGAGGAAGCGGTTCGAGAACGGATGCATCCGGGCGGCCATGTCGGACACGCTCATCGGGCCTGTCCCCCGTACGCGCGCCCTGCCGTCGGGGCCGGTCTCCCGGTGGCATTCGATCTGTTCGAAGACGGCGCGCGTACTGTCCCAGTTCCACCCCGTGGCCCCGGCCCTTTCCCAGTCGTCGAAGTCATGGGGGAGGCCGCGCACGTAGGCCATGGCGTTGATCGAACCCGACCCGCCGATCACCCGACCGCGCGGCCAGTAGGCCACCCGGGAATCAAGCCCCGCATCGGGCTGGGCGGAATAGCGCCAGTTCACCCGGGGATCGGTGAAGGTGAAGCCATAGCCCAGCGGTACCTTGATCCAGAACCGGGCATCGGAGCCGCCGGCCTCCAGCACCAGGACCCTGGCCCGGCCACTCCGGCCGAGGCGTTCCGCCAGAACGCAGCCTGCGGAGCCGGCCCCGACGATGACGTAGTCGAATTCCATGTCAGACCTGCCCACCGACACCTTCCCGCGCAACTGGCATCATGCCCCGACACCGCACCCGGGCGCCCGGTCCACAAGCTCTGAACCGGATCGGCCTTCCTGTCGAGCCTTCATGAGGGCCCCACCGCCGAGGTTCGCATTTCTGTCTTCCGCATTGCCGAGAACCGAACGCTGACGGGGGCAGGGCAGACGATCTCCGCCGATGCGCTGACCGACGAACAGACAGGTGCCAGCTTCTACCTCGCGCGCATTCGCCTGGGAGACCTCTCGGGTCGGCCCGCGTCCACAATTACTGCAATACAACATGCCGGCAGAGGTCATCATGATCTTGACGGGGGAACGCGCCGCGCTGGACTACCTGGCGGAGCCTGTCAGCATCACGCTGAGCAGGGCGCTGCGGGAGGGGTGAGATGACCGCTTGCACGCCTTCGCTGCGTCGGAGTGCGCGATCAGTGCAGCGGCTGTTGTCGGGGAGGTATTGACCCACGTCACGAATCGCCAAGGGCCCACAAGCGGCAGCCTGAGGTCTTCCGCAGAGGTTACGGGAACCGCAGTTCAAGAGGATGGGATCGGAAGTACAGGCAGAGGTTACCGCACAAGATGGCGTACACGGCAAATGAGAGTCTTGTGCATTCTATCCGAATTTCCCGAATCTTGAGTTGCATTTTTTTCGTCGCTCATGAAGGGTGTCAGCTACTCTTGGTCACAAGAGATGCCCGTACAGTAACAGGCGTCCAGTCGAATGAAATCGATGACATGAGAATAGGTAGCTCGAATTATGTGGTTTTGGTCGAATTGATTTTAGTTGCGCAAATATGTTTGCGAGCGGTTCATTCGATCCCATCGGAAAAATCAACAAAATGCGGAGAATTTCACAGTAGCAATTTGAAAAACATGCAAGCAAGAATTTTGACTCAAGATTTTGTATACAAAATTTTGTCTACAGAACATTTAGATGGATGGTATAGGCTTCGAATATCCTCAATAAATGAGAATGGTTACGAAGTATTGAGTCGATCGAAAGCAGTTATTTCTCTTCTTACATCTCATTGTTTATGTGGGTCTGCTCCACTCACAGACTTTCTTTACGCGAACGACAAGGGTGAAATGTTTTTCAGATTTAGATGTTTTGTTGAGCCAAGTGATGTTTCGTATGGTGTTGAGATTTTGAGCGTTGAAGGGGCGGTCCCTTGAATTCGTCGAGGGGCCGAGAAGTCGCGGCTGAGGCTGCAGATGGTATCCCTGACGAAGTATTTGATTTTGAGGCAGCTCTCGCTGCTGCGGATGGATCTGGCTCGATCCCACTTGGGATAGGGGAGTGGGACTTGTTGGGCGAAGGCCTTCCTGATGGCGAGGGCTTGGGTATCGATGGCGAGCCTCAGTCTCTGGCAGGATGCCAACAGCATACTCTATACATGAACGCCGCTTTCCTCGTCTCGCGCACCCTCATGGCAGGCGCGCATTTTTATTGTAGCCGGAGGGCGTGTGAATTTTGAATATTCACCGCACCTTTGAGAGTTCGACCAACAAGAAGAATGAAGCCATGTCATGAAATTTTCTCATCCGTTGGTCTTTGCTATTGTGTTGATAAGTATTTTTCTCACCCTCTTGTTCCTGAGTTTTCGTAATTGCAAGAAACCTTGGGGCCTTTTATTGGGTGGTATGTTTTCTATGAAAAAGGGAGATTTCAAGGGAAATGGATTTTTATATTTGGCTATTTATAGGTATTTTTTAGGGTCGATAATTGCCGCATCGGCCCTATTTTCATTTGGAAAGGGTATGAGTATATTTTGATGTATAAATTTTTGAATAATGGGGAAAGGCGCTGTGGCAAGATTGGATGAAATTCAGGAAACCTTGCGTATGAAATGAAATTCGATAGATATCGTCTGTAATGCGGCCCTGATTTTGGTGGATAATTTGATTTATTTCAAAAGTTTGCGCTGAAGCCATCACGGCATTGATCAGCGACCCGACCCGGCCGTCTTGTCGAGGCAGCACGGGACGGCGCGTGCCTGTGGAACTGATAGGTGTGTTGCTGCGCCGTGTCGCGGTCGACACGCACGCGAGAACGGGCATCGACTCGCCGCTGAACCGAGGTGGCAAGCGGCCGCAGGTGGGCTTCAGCCGAGCCGCATTGCCCCAAACATCAAGGCGAACCGCTGATACGCCGACAGAGAATGACTGGACGGGCGCGTGGAGAAATGGCGCGCACCTGACATTCTCCGGTTCGCCGTTGGGGTATCAGGACGCGGCGCCCGTCGGAAGTAGAGGGTTCCGGGAAATGTGCCCGGACAATTCAAATATATATACAAGAGCATTGGGATAGTGGCGGTCCACGTAGTCCATTGCGAACCGTTCTCCGGGTGCCGTTTGCCTGTTTACAGGGAAGAACAGGGAATTTTTGCTATTTTTGGCCGTGGAGAAGCGCTTCTATCTGCCGTAACCCCCTGAATTCCTGCCTCTTTCCGCCCGAATTCCCTGTGACTAATAACAGGGAATTCAATTGCCGGAACAGGGTGCTGGAATCCGCTAGCAGGGAATCTGGATTGGCTTGCAGGGAACCCCACTGCGAAGAGCAGCGAACCCCCAGGGAACAGGCATCAGTCCGCGGCTCCAGGGCGCCTCGGGTCGCTGTTCCTGACAATGCCCTGCACGCCTGGCCCGCAGCAAGACCGGCTTCCACAGACCCTGCAACTGCGCACCCGGCAGGCCGGGTCCGGGCGCACCTTGCATGGGGACAACAGACGCTGCGCACCGGAATGGGCAGCCACCAGACATGGTC
>CAJYBQ010000191.1 GCA_913064755.1 uncultured Alphaproteobacteria bacterium | reverse complement strand
GCGTAGCCCGGGCGGATGTGGGGTCGCTGATGGACGTAATAGAGCGGGGTCCTGATGTCGAACGGCCGGCCCTGGCCTTCGCTCTTCAGCTCGGCCCGCGGTCCATTGCTGCCAGACGGTGCAGCGTCGATGGTCATCTGGTTCTCCCGATCAGCGCGCTACGGCGCCCTTTGCCCAGGGGCGCGTCGCCCCATGTGGATATCAACCGGCCACGCTGATCCGCGCCGCCTCCTCGAAGTCCGAGAGGATCGACAGGGTAACGGCCTTGCGGTTCAGATTGACGGCCCCGGTGCGCTCCCGCAGCCGTGCAAGTTTGTCCCATACCTCGAACCATTGATCAAGACCGCCACGGGTCAGCCGCTGCATCAGTTCCCGCTCCGGCTGGCTGGCCGACAGGTCGTTGAACGGGGCCTGCACCAGGCGTTTCAGGAAACCGTCCAGCAGGTCCATCAACAGGGCAAAGGCGATCTCTCCCGCACCGGCCTTCGACACCATGTCCCCCAGCTTCTGCGCCGCGGCCCGGTCCATCGCGGGTGCCGCCGTCAGCACCGCCAGCAGTTGCTTGTAGAGCGCCTCTCCACCGGCGACCTCCAGCCGCAGGGCCTGGCCGGGAGAGCCGTCGGACAATTGCAGCAGCAGCCGCGACGTCGCCTGGTCCAGATCGGGCCGCGCGGCCTCCATGACCGCAAGCGCCTGCGCCCCGGTCAGGCCGGACAGGGACAGGCGACGGCAGCGGGACCGGATCGTGGGCAACAGGCTGCCCGGTGAATGGCAGACCAGGATGAACACCGTGTTGGCGGGCGGTTCCTCCAGCGGCTTCAACAACGCGTTGGCGGCGTTGCGGTTCATGTCGTCGGCGGCATCGATCAGCACCACCCGCCGGGTCGGCAGGTTGGCCCGCTGTCCCAGGAAGGCCGTCAGCCGCCGCACGTCATCGACCCGGATCTCCGTGTAATACCGCTTGCCCTCCCGGTTCCAGGCCCGGCGCAGGATCGTCAGGTTGGGATGGGAACCGCCGGCAACCTGCTGGAACAGCGGGTCTTCCGCGTCCGCATGCAGGGTGGGCGCGCTGTCGCCGAACAGGCCGCCGCCGGCTTCCCCGGCCAGCAGGCTGCGTGCGAAATGATAGGCCAGCGTGGCCTTGCCGATCCCCGCGCTGCCGGTCAGCAGCCAGGCATGGTGCAGCCCGGAACCCGCCGCGGCCTCGGCCAGCGTGTCCCGGGCCTCCGCATGGCCATGCAGGCGGGTGGACAATGCCGGATGCAGGTCCTCGGCGATCTCGTCCGGGGCCGGGCGCGGGATATCGTCACTCATGACCGCAACCGGCTTGCAACCAGCGCCGCGATGGCCGCCGCGATATCCGTCACCGCCCCTTCTGCCGACAGGACATGGCAGCGTTCCGGATCAGCGGCAGCAATGGCCAGGAAGCCCTGCCGCAGGCGTTCGTGAAAGTGCCGGTCCGCCATCTCGAACCGGTCCGTAGCCGCCGCACGGTCGGCGGCGCGGCGCAGGCCGGTCTCGATCGGGGCATCCAGGATCAGGGTCAGGTCCGGCATCAGGTCACCGAAGACCAGTTCATGCAGGTCGGTGATGGCGCGGGCATCGATGCCCCCGGCTGCGCCCTGGTAGGCCCGGGTGGAATCCAGGAACCGGTCGCAGATCACCACGCCACCATCCGCCAGGGCCGGGGCGATGACCTTCCGCACGTGATTGTGGCGGGCCGCATTGAGCAGCAGCACCTGTTCCATGGCATCCAGGTCATGTGCCGGGTCCAGCAGCAGCCCGCGCAGGGTCTCGGCGGTCGCGGTGCCGCCCGGTTCCCGGGTCACGGTGACCGCGCGGCCGCTGGTCGCCAGGTACTCCGCCAGCAGCGCGACCTGGGTGGACTTGCCGACCCCTTCCCCGCCCTCGAAGGTTATGAACAGTCCCGGCGCCGTGTCCGAGCCTGCATCCGCCGCGATCCGCGTGGCCATACCGGCGGTCCGATCAGCTGCCCGGACCCCAGATCACATGCGCCAGGGCCGCACCGATCCGGCCCATGGGACCCAGGGGTTCAACGTCTGCCGCGGCCAGCAGCGGCGCGGTGGCAAGGCGGGCACCGTTCGATGTCACCACCAGGCGGCCAACCTGCGTTCCCTTTGCAACGGGGGCGGGAATCGGGCCGTCGTAGACAGCCTCCACCTTCATGCGCGGGCGATCCGCCCTGGCCATGCTGACCAGCAGGTCTTCCCCCAGCATCAGGGGTACCTTGGTCGACTGGCCGAGCCAGACCTCCGCATCGGTGATGGTGTCGCCGGCGCTGCCCAGGCGGTAGGTCTCGAAGGTACGGAATGCCCATTTCAGCAGCCGCTCCGCCTCGTCCCCGCGCTCCCGCGTGCTTTCAAGGCCGGCAACGACCATGACCAGCCGCGTGTCGCCGCGCACCGCCGACGCCGTCAGCCCGTAGCCGGCCGCCTCGGTATGGCCGGTCTTCAGACCATCCGCGCCAACCCCACGATAGAGCAGCGGGTTGCGGTTGCGCTGCGTTATCTCGCTGTAGGTAAACGATTTTTCGGCATAGATCGGGTAGTAGTCAGGGAAATCGCGGATGATCATCGTGGCCAGTTTCGCCAGGTCGCGCACGCTCATCACGTGCTCCGGGTCGGGCCAGCCCGTCGCATTCTTCAGGGTCGTGTGCGTCAGCCCCAGTTCCCGGGCCCGGCGGGTCATCTGTTCGGCGAAGGCTTCCTCGCTGCCGGCCAGGCCTTCCGCCACCACGATGCTGGCGTCATTGCCCGACTGGACGATGATGCCGCGCAGCAGGTCCTCCACCCGAACCTGCTTGCCAACCTCGACAAACATCTTGGAACCGCCCTTCTTCCAGGCCTTCGCGCTGACCGGCAGGGTGTCATCCAGCTTCAGTTCGCCGCTCTTCAGCCGTTCCAGCAGCATGTAGACCGTCATCAGCTTGCTCATGGAAGCGGTCGGGATCGGCAGGTCCGCGTCCTTCTCGAACAACGTCTGGTTCGACTGAAAGTCGATGACGACAGCGTATTTCGCCCTGGTCTCGAAATCGGCCGCCCCTGATGGCGAGGCGATCAGGACCATGCAGGCAATCAGGACGAAGGAAAGCTGCGGCAGGAATTTCGGGAACATTTGCGACATACCTTGTCAGGACACCGGGAGGAAGGCCGATCCGGAACCACGACGGGATCGCGGTGGAACGGCGTGCGGATCGCAGTCTAGAGGATTCCGGTGGAAGATGAAATCTGCCCGGCTTTCACCGGTCGACGATGATGCGGGCGTCGTCCGCCCCGGTATTCAACGACAGCGCCAGCAACTCGTCGGCACGCTCGACGGTGTCGACAGGCCCCAGTCGTACCCGGAAGAAATCCCGATCATCGATCAGCACGTGGTCGATGAACGCCGGTCCGACGGCGGCGAGCCTGGAGCGCAGGCGGTCCGCGTTCTGGAACTGGGTGAAGGAACCTGCCTGCACGAACAACCGCGTGGGCACCGTCGGCACGACGCGCACCTGTTCCATGCCGGCCTGGTCACCGTCCTTCAGGGTCAGCGGTTCGCTGCGCACGACCGGCCGCGACACCGGCGTCGACTGGTTCAGGGCAGCGTCGCCGGTGGTGCCCGCCGGCGGTGGCAGGGATGCGACCTTCACGGATTTGCGCGGGGCGGCGGTCACGGCCTGCCTCTCCCCCTTCGGGGTCCTGACCTCGCGCAGCACGAAGCGGTCGTCTTCCGATCCGACGACCTCCACCCGGACCCGCGCCACGCCCTGGCGCTCGAAGCCGAGCAGCTGCGCACCGCGATGCGACATGTCGATGATGCGGCTGTTCACGAACGGTCCCCGGTCATTGACCCGCACGGTCAGGACCCGCCCGTTCTCCAGGTTGGTCACGCGGACCGTGCTGGGCAGCGGCAGGGTCTTGTGCGCGGCGGTCACGATCCGCTTGTCGTAGATTTCCCCCGACGCGGTCTTTCGGCCATGAAACGGATCGCCGTACCAGGATGCTATGCCGGTCTCGTCATAGTCCGGCATGACCTTGGGATAGTACCAGATGCCCTTGATCTGATAGGGGCGCAGGCTGGCGCGCCGGACCTTGGCGGAATCGATCTGCCGCGTCGATGTCCTGGTATCGTCGGACTGGGCGATCTGCTTCGCGCCATGAATGGCAAGGGTCGTTTCCGCACAGCCGGAAAGACCCAGAAGTAGGACCGGGACAGCAAGCGCCATCAGCCACCGGGTGAAAGGTTCCTGGTGGCTGGACATGCGCACTGCTCCACGGATCAAGGGCCTGATTCGGCGAGTTTATCTGCCGCCTATGGCATCGGCAAGCTGCGAGACGGCGAGACCGTAGAGGTGCGCACAATTGTATCGCAGGATCGAATGGTAGTTGCGATAGACCAGGAAGGCCTTACCCGAAGCCCCGTCCGGTTCTACCAGCGAAGCCGGCAGATCGCGGGTCGGCAGGTCCGTGCCATCGGCCCGGCGCACACCCATCTGCTGCCAGACACTCAGCGGCGCCGCACCGGACATGGCATCGATCGCCCGACACCCCGAACCCGAGCGGGATTCCGGTATGGCCGACCGGAATCCCGGATCCGTCGGCAGGGTCACTTCGCGGCCCCAGGTCTGGTCATCGCGCCAACCGTGCTTGGCCAGGTAATTGGCAATGGAAGCAAAGACATCCGCCTCGTTGCTCCAGATATCGCGACGGCCATCGCCGTCATGATCCCGGGCATAGGCCATGTAGCTGGACGGCATGAACTGCGGCTGCCCCATGGCCCCGGCCCAGGACCCCAGCATCTGTGCATGGGTGATGTGACCGCGATCGATCATCAGCAATGCCTGGAACAGTTCCCGCCGGAAATAGCTGGAACGGCGCCGGTCATAAGCCAGTGTCGCCACTGCCGGTACGACCGGCATGGTCGGTTTCACGGCACCGTACCGGGTCTCCATGCCCCATATCGCCAGGATGAAACGCGGCTGCACGCCGTATTTCGCCGCGATCTCGGCCAGTAGGGCCTGGTGCGTCGCCAGCTTGCCACGTCCGACACGAATGTTGGTCGGGGTCAGCAGGCGGTCGTGATAGATCTGGTAGGTCAGCTTGAACTCGGACTGGTTGCGGTCCCGCTGCACCACCCGCCGCACGGGTTCGATGCCGGTCAGGGCGACCTTGATGGTCTCCTCCGCAATCCCCTTTTCCCGGGCTTCCTGGCGCACGCCTTCCAGCCAGGCTTCGAAGGGCGGCGGTGCTTCATCCGCCCGCACCGGGCCGGACATGCCCAGCAGGATGGCCAGAACCGGAACTACCCGCAGGAAACGCATGATCAACTCCGCCTGTACCGTGAAGGGGTCGCATCATCGACGGCGGCGCATGATTCGGGAAGTGCCGCCTCGGCAACACCCCCGGGGCAAGTTCGCGGAACATCCGTGAACCGGTCGGACCGGCACTACTCTGCCAGCAGACGATCCCCCTGCCGACGCAGGTTCTCCGCTGCCTTCGGTCCATCCAGCATCTCGACCATGCGCACCAGCCCGTAGAGACCGGCCCGCGCCGCCGCACGTGCGCCCGGTTCGTCAGGCACGTTCGGCAACGAGGCCAGCAGTTCCGACTGGCGCGCGTTGATCTGGCGGTGCAGGTCGGCGCGGCGCTTTCGCAAGGGATTGTCGACGCCCAGTCGGTCTATCCGGTCACCCAGGCGAATGACATTGCCGATATCGCTCTCAAGCTCACGATAGACCTCCGCATGCTCCAGCCCGGCGCTCTGCTCGACCGGCAGAAGCGCCTGCATCTGTTCCTTGCGGGCCTGCTGCATTGCCGCGACGTCGGCCAGGCTCTCCATGCCTCCCAGGGTATTGGCGATCTGCTTTCCCGCCTGCTCCATCTTGGGGCCGACCGTGCCTGAATCCCTGACCTGCCCAAGCCGGTCCAGCAGGCGTTCGGCCCGGCGCACGGTTTCCGGCGCTCCGTGCTTTTCCACGTCCAGCGCTGCCGCACCGGCCTCCACGCTGTCTTCGATCTCGCCGCGCACCAGGCGGGCAAGGTTCTGGCGGGTTGCGGCAGGCAGGCTGCGGCTTTCACCTTCCAGGAAGGTCATGACGCTTGCCGGGTTTTCCAGCCGCCGGGCCAGCAGGGCCATCATGTAGCGGGCATGACCTGTTCGATCATGTGGCAGGTTGCGCAACAGTTTCAGCAGCAGCTTGCTGCCGCCCTCGTCCAGGGTGTCCACCCGGCCCTCGGGGATGCCCCGGGAAAGCGAAACCATTGCCTCCCCGATCTGCAGGCACCCGATCAACAGGCCCATGCGTCGGCGCAGGTCACTCGGGTGGCGGGGGCGTGACAGGCGCATGTCGGCAAGTATCTGGGCTGCGGCCTGCCAGATGTCGCGGCCGAGCAGCATCTTCGCCGTGGTATCATCCGGCTTCAGCGATGCCAGCCGCTGTTCGAAACGGGCCATCTGCGGCGCGGTCATGTGGCTGCGGACCAGGCGCCCGCTGACCAGACAGAAACGCCGCTGGATCCGGCCGGCATCCCCGGTCGGCTCGTCGCTCAGGAACTCCTCGACAGGCTCTCACAGCAGCCGCGTGAAGCGCCGCT
Source organism: uncultured Alphaproteobacteria bacterium (assembly GCA_913064755.1). Classification (GTDB taxonomy): domain Bacteria; phylum Pseudomonadota; class Alphaproteobacteria; order Minwuiales; family Minwuiaceae; genus Minwuia. The sequence continues at coordinate 56 of CAJYBQ010000191.1, read as the reverse complement.
GACCACGCAGTGGCATGTGTCCCAGACCCCGCCGCCGCGTCTTCACCATCCCGTCC
>CAJYBQ010000190.1 GCA_913064755.1 uncultured Alphaproteobacteria bacterium | reverse complement strand
TTTGCGGTGGCTTCCGGGTTCTAGTGATAGCCATGGTTCATCGCCCAGGGGCGGTCGGTGCGGACAATCAGTTCCCCGACGGTTCCCGGCGGCACCTCGCAGTCATTCTCGTCCCCCACGCGTACCTCGACGCCCGCGCGCGCGGTGCCGCAGGTGCCGATGCTCGGCGGGTTGGCCTCCGACGTGATCGGCGAGGATATCTCGGTCATGTTGAAGCCGGTGTACATGTCGATGCCGTATCGCTGCCCGACCGCCAGCGAATCCTCGTTCCAGGGGATGGTGACAATGGTGCGCATCGGGTGGTCACGGTCGCGATTGCTGGACGGCAGTTTCAGCAGGAACGGGGTCATCGCGCCGACCAGGCAGGTGCTGGTGACGCCGTTGCGGCGGACCGATTCCCAGAACCCGTCGGTGCGGAAGCCGTCCTCGATGACGACTGATCCGCCCTTGGCCAGCATGACATAGACGAAGATCGTGCCGCCGACATGGAACAGCGGCAGATTCACCAGCACGCGGTCTTCACCGGACAGGAAGTCATAGGCATCGCAGCCCATGCTGTAGGCCTGGATGTAGGACGACAGCACCGCCTTCGATGGCCCGGTCGTGCCTGATGTGAAGATGATGTACTGGGTGTCCCACGGCACGACGTCGACAGCCTCCGCCAGGGGTGCCGCTTTCTCCAGCAGGTCGAACGGATGCGCGGTCAGCCCGGATGGCGGCGTGGCCGCGGTATCGCCGACCACGACCAGGTCGGTCAGCACGGCATGTGCCACATCGCCCAGGCGCGGCATCAACTGGGAATGGACGACCATCAGCTTCGCGTCGGACAGGGCCACGACGTGTTCCAGCAGCCCGCCGCGATAGCTCGTGTTCACCGGCACGTAGACCGCGCCAAGCAGGTTCAGCCCGAACCAGGTCAGCACGGCCTCCCGACCATTGGGCAGCCAGGACATCACGTGGTCGCCACGTTCGACCCCCAGGTCGCGGAATGCGGCCGCGGCCCGCGACACGTGGTGCAGCGTCTCCGCATATGTCCAGCGGCTGCCGTCCTCGAAGATGGCGAAGACCTTGTCGGGCTGTGCGTCTGCCTGACGGCGCAGCATCGCGCCGACGACGCTTGCCTCCGCGCTCGGAATGCGTGGATCGTGGATTGTCATGGTGCCAGACCTCCCCCAAGGTTCCCGTGCCGGGCATCATTCTGGGTCAGGTCGATGGTCAATGCAAAGCGGGCAATGGGAATGAGAGACATGTGGTTGGTACACGGGCTGAAGAACTGCGATACCTGTCGCAAGGCACGCAAGTGGCTGGACGCCGAGGGCATTGCGCATCAGTTCGTCGATGTGCGCGCCGACGGGCTGGACCGGGCGGAGGTGGCGCGCTGGGCCGCAACGATCGGTCCGAAGCTGATCAATCGTCGCGGCACCACCTGGCGGGGGCTGCCGAAGGATGCCCAGGCCCGGGCGGATGATGATGACGGGATGGTCGATCTCGTCATGGCCCAGCCGGCACTGATGCGGCGGCCCGTGTTCACGCGTGGCACGGAGGTTCTTCAGGGCTTCGACGACGCCGTCCGCGCGGCCCTGTTGACGGCGGATGCAGACTGACGGGTCAGTTTCCGGACCGGGCGATGCGGTTCCAGCCGTCCTGTACGCGGCGGACGACCGTGGCATGATCCGGATGTGCTTCGCGCAGGTAGGCGTCTGAAGCCTGCAGGCGGCGCAAGCCGGCTTCGTCATCGGTGTCGGCGCGGGGTTCGCCGGTGCGGTTGTCGGGGACACCACGCTCCGTCAGGCGGTCGCGCAGGGTCTTCAGCAGCAGCACGCCCCGCGCGTCCGCGGCAAGATCCTCGGCCGCGGCAAGCAGGTCCGGGTCATCGGCAAAGTCCTGGCCCATCAGGGCGCCGAACCACTGGCCGACTTCCTGGCGGACCTGTTCGGCCCGTCCACCAAACTGTTCGTCCAGCGCCCGAAGCTGATCCGCCCGATAGGAATCGGGGTCGAAGGCTCCCGCCTCGTTGCGGAAGAATGCTTCGGCCAGTTCGTCGAATGCGTCCTGCGAGAGATTGTGCTTCTTCGCCCAGGTCATGGCCGACCGTGCCAGCGGGTCGTCCGGGTTGGCCTTGATGGCGTCCTTCAGATCGTCCGGCAACCGGATCTCGTAGCTTTCGGGTGCCTTCTGCTGCTGTCCCATGCGGGCACGGAGGTCGCCGTGGCTCTTCAGCAGGGAGCCAAGCCGCAGGGTCTCGGATTCCGCATCCCAGAAATTTACCGGGATCTCGTGCGTGGCCCCGTCAAGGGTGTAGCGATAGGTGTCGCCGCCCTTCGTCCCCGTCGGTTCCGTCGGCTGCTGCCGGGCATCCTCGCTCCGTGCGGGGGCATAGTCGATCAGGCTGTCGGTCATTTTCGTCCTCTTTCAACAAGTGTGATGATCTGGTTGACCATGAACCGCTGGCCCTCCAGGTGGCGCAAACGGGCGTCGGGGACGTCGGGGCCGGTTGCGATGTCGAGACTGATGCGCCGCAGGTGGCGCAACGCGGTCTCGCCATCGGTGCCGCGAAAGCAGCGCGCGAAACAGCCGGGCAGATCGTTCTCACGCATGCGGGTTGTCCATGTATCGTGCGCCGATGACGCCCAGGATCAGCCCGGTGATGAAGGCGCAGAGAGGTAGCCAGCCTGGGATGTCGGTCATGGAAATCGCTCCTGCAAATTCTGCGGTTTATGTACCGCTGATAGCGGTAAAATTGAAGTATAGGCCGCGAATGTCAAGCTGGTTCGGTCATATTTGATGGTATTTGTACCGTTTTCATGATCAATGCCAGCCTCCCATGACGCTTCACCTGATCGGAACATCTCGCTAGATTGACCTCAGAAGCAATTGACCACCGGCATTCAACGTCCGGGGCGCATGACAGGGAGAGACAACATGTTTCGTGAAGGACTGAAGAGGGCTGCATTGGCCACGACGGCGCTTTGCATGCTGGCCGGTGCCGCCGCGGCTGCCGACGTCCAGGAACTGCGCTATGCCACCCCCGCGCCGGAAGGAACCCCCTGGGGCAAGTTCCTGAACGACACCATCAAGGATGTCGAAGCCGCTGACCCGACCCTGGACATCGTTCCGTTCTTCTCCTCACAGCTTGGCGACGAGCAGACGGCACTGCGCCAGGTGGTGCGCGGCCGTATCGATGTTTCCGGGCAGTCCGGTGTCGCAACTTCGCTGATCGTTCCCGAATTCGCGCTGCTCGGCGCCCCTTACCTGTTCAAGGATCCGGCCCAGGCCGACTGTGTCTACGACGCCCACATTCGCCCGATCTTCGAACAGCGGATGCAGGACGCCGGGGTCATCACCCTTTCATGGGTCGAAGTCGGGCATTCCTACATTTCGTCCAAGGTGCCGCTGAAAGTGGCTGCCGACATCAAGGGCGTGAAGATCCGGGTGCCGCCGTCACGCTCCACGGCACTGTTCTTCGACGAACTGGGTGCCGCCGGCGTGCCGATGGGCGTGGTCGACATGGTTCCGGCGCTGAAGACCGGCCAGGTGGACGCGATCATGACCTCCACCGTCTACGGCATGGCCATCGGCCTGCCGAAACTGGCCCCGCACACCCTGGTCTTCCGGCCGACGCATGACATCGGCACGGTGACCGTGTCGAAGCGTGTCTGGGACGGCTGACGGATTCGCAGAAATCCGCCCTGAAGCTGATCGATGCCCGGGTGAATGAACTGCGCGCCGCCATTCGCGGGACGGAGGAATTCCTGCTCGGCAAGGCTGCCGAAGCCGGTGCGCCGGTCGTGCGGCCGACGGGTGCGGACCTGGATACGTGGAAGGCCTCCGCGGCCCGTGCCCAGGAACGGCTTGTCGAGGAAATCGGCGGCGATGCCCCCGCGATCTGGGCGCGTATCCAGGCCGCCAAGTCGGCCTGCAGCTGATCGGGCTCGAGCGTCTGAAACGACAAGTTCGGGAGTCCGGAGCATGGCCGCATTCCTGCGGAATCTGCTGAGGGTCGAGTCGTTCGTGGCAGCGGTGGCCTACGGCCTGGTCGCCGCCCTGCTGCTCGGCGAGATCATCGCGCGGGAGGTTTTCGCCGAAACCATATGGGGTTCACAGAAGATGGCGGTCTTCGCCGCCATCTATGCGGGCTTCATGGGGCTTACCCTGGCGACAGCCGGGAACAGTCACCTGCGGCCGCAGTTCGCGGACAACTGGTGGCCGAAGCGTCTGCATGTGAAGGTCGCCCGGTTCGGTGACCTGCTGTCGGGCGTGATCTTCTGGGCGCTCGCGGGAAGCGCGGTCAGCTATGTCATCGACAGCTACAACTTCGGTGACAGGGCGGCCGTGCTCTACAATCCGCTCTGGTGGATACAGGTCATCATTCCCTACGCGCTGTTTTCATCGGGGTTGCGCCACATGGCGTTTGCCCTGCGCCCGGCTCTGAAGCCGGACCCCACGCTGCTGGAAGCCTGACGTGACCGCACTCATCCTCGTTGCGATTGTCATCGCGCTGCTGGCCTTGCGGCAGAGCGTGATCCTCATTCTGTTCGTCGCCGCCGCCTACATGCATTTCTTCTTCGGCGACGGCGATGTCACCTATCTGATCGATGATGTCTGGACGGCCATCAATCGGGACGTCCTGCTGGCGATCCCGATGTTCGTGCTGGCCGGCAACATCATGACGCGCGGATCGATCGCCGAGCGGCTGATCAACATCATGCGGGCGCTGACCCAGTGGCTGCCGGGCGGGCTGGCGGTTGCCACGATCCTGTCCTGTGCCGTCTTCGCGGCGCTGTCGGGCTCATCGCCCGTGACCCTGCTGGCGGTCGGCTCGATCCTCTATCCGGCACTGCTGGAGCAGGGCTACCCGAAGAAGTTCGCCCTTGGGGCGCTGGCATCCGGCGGCACCCTGGGCGTCGTCATCCCGCCGTCGATCCCGATGATCCTCTACGCCATCGTGACCGAGAACTCGGTCAGCGACCTGTTCATCGCCGGTGTCATACCGGGCATCCTGCTGACCGGCGTGCTCGGCACCTATGCCCTGGTGAGCAATCGCAAGATGGTGGCCATCCCCTTCAACCTCATGCAGCTGGTCGCGGCGCTGCAGCGCGGCATCTTCGCCCTGATGACACCTGTCATCCTGCTCGGTGGCATCTATTCCGGCTATTTCTCGGCGACCGAGGCGGCGGCCGTCGCGGTGGGCTACGCGCTGATCGTGGAGGTCTTCGTGCACCGCGAGATCAAGCTGCGCGATTTCTTCACCATCGCGGTCGATACGGCGCGCCTGCTGGGAACCCTGTTTCCCATCGTCGCCATCGCGCTGTCGATCAACCTCTGGCTGACGGCGGAGCAGGTGCCGCAGGACCTGGCGCGCTGGATGACCGGCACGGTCGACGACAAGCTGACGTTCCTGATCCTGCTGAACGTGTTCCTGCTGGCCATTGGCTGCCTGATCGACATCGGCGCGGCGATCCTGATGCTGGCCCCGATCCTGCTGCCGATCGCCATGGCCTATGGCATCGACCCGATCCACTTCGGCGTGATCATGGTGGTCAACCTGGAGATCGGCTACCTGACACCGCCAATCGGCCTGAACCTGATCGTCGCCATGACGGCGTTCAAGGAGGATTTCCTGCTGATCTGCCAGTCGGTCCTGCCGTTCATCGGATTGATGCTCTGCGTCCTGGCCATCGTGGTCTGGGTGCCGGAAGTCTCGCTGCTGCTGCTGGATCGCTAGATCGATCCCGTGCACGGGTGCCGAAGGCCGGACCGTTCCGCCAACACCCCCGGAAACACGAAAGCCCGACCCTGTCGTCTGACGGGGCCGGGCTTCCGGTTTCCTTGACGACCCCTGGGGTCAGATGACGTCCTTTTCCTTCAGCGCCGCAAGGGCCGCTGCATCGAGGCCCAGCAGTTCGCCGTAGACATCGGCATTGTCGGCACCATTGTCCTTGCCCGCATGACGCACGGCACCCGGGTTGTTGCGGAACTTGGGCACCACGCCCTGCATCCTGACCTCGCCGTAGTCGGCGTCGGGGACCGAGATCACGGCGTTGCGCGCCTGGAACTGAGGGTCGTTGACGATCTGCTCGGCGGAATAGATCGGGGCCAGGGTTCCGGTTTCCCGCTCGAACGCGGCAATGGCTTCAGGCTGCGTATGGCTGGCGAACCAGTCACCGAAGATCTGATCCAGCAAGGCCTGGTGCTTGAAGCGTTCCGGGTTGGTGGTGAAACGCGGATCTTCCAGCAGGTCCGGCCGGTCGATGGCGCGGGCATTGGCCTTGAACGTGGCCTGCGTGCTGCCCGACAGGGTGACATACTGGCCGTCACCGGTCTTGAACACGTTGGCCGGCGCCGAGTACTGGCTGCGGTTGCCCGTGCGCTGCGGCGCGATACCGGTCTGGTCGTACTGGATGATCTGGTTGTCGAGCAGCCGGTAGGTCGCCTCCGTCAGGGAAAGGTCGATCTCTTCGCCTTCCGTGGCACCGCTGCGGGCACGGCTGAGCAATGCGGTCAGCACCGAGACGGCACCGAACAGGCCACCGATGGCATCACCGATGGGATAGCCGTTGTGCAGGGGCGCGCGGTCTTCATCACCGGTCATGTAGGCCAGCCCCGCCATCATCTGCACCACTTCATCAAGGGCGGTGCGATGGTCATACGGTCCCGGCAGGAAACCCTT
>CAJYBQ010000189.1 GCA_913064755.1 uncultured Alphaproteobacteria bacterium | reverse complement strand
GGTGTGCCGGGGAGGGGGGGGGGAAGCCAACAGGCGGTGGCGGACCCGGTCGGGGGGGGAGAGGAGGAACCGCAGGGTTGAGGCGTGGAGTATGAGACGATGCGGTTCATCATCCGGACCCGGGGCGTCCTGCTGCGGGTCGGCCTGTCAGCCTGCCAGACGACACAGTCCCCTACGGCCAGGGTAGTCAATGTCAGTTCCACGTCCATCGGCGGCATGCCGCTGCGTCTCGCCCTGGACGGGAACTATTGCCTGCTGGACCCCTATGCCTATCCCGACAGTGTCGATGGGCGTGTCTGGGCAGTGCTGCGCGGGGCGGAGGGGGACTGGAAGTTCGCGGCCTATTTCATGCGCTGCGACGACTACAACGATCTGCACAACAGCGTGGTCCAGGATTTCGAGGCCGAGGGTGGCGTCACGGTGCTGACCTCGGGCGGTCAGCCGGTCCACCTGCTGGTCAGTCGGGAGCGCTACATCGCGGCGGCGATCAGCGAACTCGATCAGAGCGACCAGAGCGACCTGTTCGAAGAGAGCGACAGGAAGGTCGCTGAATCGATGCGGAAGCAGGGCATCCATCAATCGCGCAGCGTCGAGGACAAGTCCCGCCTCGTGCTGGTCTCGTCCGATCCCTACGGTGCCTATTTCCGGGTGCGCTTCACCCGCGTGCAATCCGGGTCATCCACGAAGCGGAGCCAGTATATCGCCAAGACGCTTGTCGATGGTGTTCCCGTCGAACTGTCGATACTCGTCGGACAAGGGGTGGAAAACGAGATCCATGCACTGGACGTTCTGAAACGCCTGGTGCTTGGCCTGTTCAACGAAAGTGGGTCGATCTGAACATCATGATGAGCAAGCGCCGGTGGTTCTCCGCCAGGACATGGGCCTGGTCCCTGTTGTCTGCGGCCCTTTTCGTGACGGGAGCAGATGCGGGACAGGTCCGCTTTGCCATCAGCGACCGTGCATTCGTGGTTGATATCCCGGCAGGGTTCTGTGACCTGGTGCGTCCCTCCCGCCAGCTGCCTGCCGGGCTGGCGCGCGATGTCGCCCGGCTTGGCGGGGGCGCCGTGCGACCGAAGGTCGTGGCCATTCCCTGCAACAGGATCGACGATGTCCGCACCGCAGTGCCGGCCGGCAAGCCGATCAGGGCGCTGGCGCTGGGCTTGATGGCGACGGACGGCAAGGCGGTCCGGTCAACCGGCAATGGCCTGACATTCTGGCGTGCCCTGCTCGGCGGCGTGCGTTATGCGCAGCTGGTACTGGGGGTGGAGGCGGCGAGCCTGCAGGTGCGGAACCTGCTGCGGGAACAGGCACCGGGCCTGTCCGTCGAAAGCCTCACGCCGCTGGTCGACGGGGATCAACTGGCCGGACAGATGACCGGCAGGGTGGAGGCGATGGACGGCGCGCCCGCGCTTGCTGCCGCCGCTACCATCACGCCACGGGCGGGCTATTTCCTGGTCGCCACGATCGTGCATTTCGCTAGTCTGTCGGAAGAACCACCCAGCCTGGCGGATGCGCAGGCCCTGGCACTGAACGTACGCGAGGTCGAGTGATGCCAATCCTGTCCCTGCGCGCCGCCGCGCTGCTGTCCTGCGTGCTGGTTCTTGCGGCCTGCCAGTCCCCTCCTTCGGACACCGCAACGGCCGGCGGCGCACCACGTTCGGTTGTTGCACCCGACGTGCCGATTGCCGGAATGGCGACCATTCGTGCGGCGGAAGTGTACAGGGGGCATGCGCGGTTCAACCTGGCTGACCACCGGATCGCCATGCGGTTGCCCGACGGCTTCTGCGCGACCGGGTACGATGCTCCTGCCGCGGTGATGGCCATGCTGCGTCGCCTGGAAAAGGGTTCGCTGGAAATCAAGAACATTGCCATGTCGTGCGCGATCCTGGAAGGTCGTGAAGCTTTCAAGCTGCCCTTCGCGGCCACCGTAATCGGCCAGTGGACGGATGATGATGGCGCTCCGCTTGTCCTGAATGCGGATCGACGGGCGAAGTTCGACGCCGTGGTGACCGTCCTGCACCCGAAGCACGCCAATCCCGCCAGCCGCGAACTGATCATCTACGAGTTCATCAAGGGTGCCGAGAAATCCGGTGACAGTGTCGAGCATTTCGATGCGGAAAGCAGGGATGGGCACATCAGGGGACGTCTGCTGATGCGACAGGGTCAGCAGGATGACCCGGGCAACTGGGTCTTCGTTGACCTGGTGATCGCGCCGGTCGGCGACCGGCTGCTGGGCGTCGGCATCGTCAGCGTATCCAGTCAGCCCAGCCCGCCGGATGTCAGCGAGGATAGCGAGCAACTGTTCGCGACCCTGCGACAGGTGAGGAACTGACCATGCGGGCGGTCCGGTTCTGCGGAGTCCTGCCGGGGCTGCTTGCCGCGGTCTGCCTGCTGCTGATCATGGGCCCGGCGTCCGCCCAGGCGGAAACGATCAACCATGATGGGCGGGAACGGAGCTATCTGCTGGATGTCCCGGCGGGGCTGACCGGGCCTGCACCGGTGATCTTCGTGCTGCACGGCGGCGGTGGTTCGGGGCAGCGGACACGGCGGATGACAGGGCTGCACGAGGCGGGCGCGGAGCATGGTTTCGTGACCGTCTATCCGCAAGGTGTCGCCAACCATTGGAACGACGCCCGCCGGTCGGCGGTGGTGATCGAGAAACAGGGCATGGGCGGCGCGGACGATGTCGGCTTCCTGCGCGCGGTGGCGGCCCGGCTGGTGGCGGACGGGATTGCCGATCCGGCACGAATTCATGCCCTCGGCCTGTCCAACGGCGGGATGATGACCTTCCGGCTGGCCTGCGAGGCGGCGGATGTCTTTGCGGCATTCGTGCCGGTGATCGCCAACCTGCCAGAGAATGCCGAACCGGACTGTCAGCCGTCGCGCCCGCTGTCCATGATGGTGATGAACGGCACGGCTGATCGCCTGATCCACTGGGAGGGCGGGCGGGTCGCCGGCATGTTCCCGGGTGATCGGGGGCGGACCCTCGGCACCCATCGAACGATGGAAGTCTTCGGTGCCCTGAACGGTTGCGACGAGGTCCGGCGGGTGACGCCCGTCGATATCGGCTTCGACCCCGTGGTGTCGCTCGACCTGCATCGCTTTACCGGGTGCCGTGACGGTGCGGACCTGCGGCTCTACGCTTTCAGCGGCATGGGGCATCGCTGGCCCGGGGCATACCCGCTGTCGGAACGGGCGGAGGCCCTGATGGGTCCTGCGCCCCGCAATTTCCCGATGAACCGGGAGGTCTGGTCCTTTCTGAAGGACAAGCATCTCTGACGAGGCCCCTCGCGAATGGCCGGGCGAAGGCCGACTGACCGGCGAAGGGCAGGGCTATTCCACCCCGAGTGCCGAGGGGCGCGTGATCGAATCCACCGTGCAGTTGCCCTTGTGCAGGTCTGCCCATGACCCCGGAAGGGTGAGGGCGACCAGGGTTGCGGTGTCCATGCCTGCCGCCAGGGCGCGGCGGGAGTCCCGGTCGTCGCGATCGGCAAGCAGCCCGGCCAGTTCCTCGATGCCCGGGTTGTGCCCGACCAGCAGGATGGTCGTTGCCGCGCCCGCCTCGCGCTGGATCACGTGGCAGATGCGGGCGGCTTCGGCCAGGTAGAGCGCCTTGAGGAACCGCTGTTCGACGTCTGTCCAGCCGTTCTCGGCGGCGACGAGGGCCCAGGTCTCGCGCGTGCGGGCGGCGTCGGAACACAGCACCAGGTCGGGCGTCATCCGGTTCGCGGCCATGTAGCGGGCGATTGCGGGCGCGGCGCGGCGTCCGCGCGGATTCAACGCGCGTGCGTGATCGCCTTGCCCATTGGCGGGGGAAGCCGCCTTGGCGTGGCGCAACAGGAGCAAGTGATTCATGCCCGAAGTCTGGCAGGGGGCGTCAAATGACTGCAAGGGAAATGCTGTAATTCCACGCGATCTTGGGGCATCGTCTGCCCAACTCCCGAAGGAAAACCCCGATGAACATCAAACAGACTGATCAGACATCCCGGGATACGGACACCAGGTTGCCGGTATCGGCAACGGCGCCTGCCATCGACATGACGTCGCCGGAGCGGTTCATCAACCGCGAGATTTCCTGGTTGCAGTTCAACTCCCGGGTCATGCGGGAATGCCAGAACCCGCGCTATCCGTTGCTGGAAAGGGTACGGTTCCTGTCCATTTCGGCGTCCAACCTGGATGAATTCTTCATGGTCCGGGTGGCCGCCCTGTGGGGCATGACCCAGGCGGATGTGAAGACGGTGACCCCCGATGGTCTGACCGTGACGCAGCAGCTGGAAAAGATCGACGAACTGGCCAACTGGCTGGTGAAGGAACAGCAGAACTGCTGGAAGGTGCTGCAACAGGAACTGCGGGAAGTCGGCATCGCGATCGTTGTCGCGGACGAACTGGACCCCGAAGAGCGCGCCTGGCTGGACACGCATTTCCTGGAGCAGATACTGCCCGTCCTGACACCGCTGGCCATCGACCCGGCGCATCCGTTCCCGTTCATCCCGAACCTGGGCCTGGCGATGATCGCGCAGCTGGTACGCGACGGGGACAAGGAACTGCTGAACGCGGTCGTGCCGATTCCGCATCATGTCTCGCGCTTCGTCCGGCTGCCGGGTTCCGGGATCAGGTTCATCCAGGTCAGCCAGGTCATCGCGCTGTACATGGCGCGCCTGTTTCCGGGGTACAGCATCGTCAGCCGGGGGCAGTTCCGGTGCATTCGCGATTCGGATATCGAGCTGCAGGAAGAATCGGAAGACCTGGTGCGGACCTTCGAATCCGCCCTGCGGCGTCGCCGTCGCGGTCACATCGTGCGCCTGCAGGTGTCGTCCGACCTGAACGATCGCCTGCGCCGCCTGGTGGTGACCGAGACCGACGCCCGGCCCGACGACGTGATCAACATCGACGGCATGCTGGCGCTGGCCGACATCCGCCGCGTGATCGTGGACGACAAGCCGGAACTGCTGTTCAAGCCCTACAACGCGCGGTTCCCGGAACGCATCCGCGAACACGGTGGTGACTGCTTTGCCTCCATCCGCGGCAAGGACCTGATCATCCATCACCCCTTCGAGAGTTTCGACGTGGTGGTGCGGTTCCTGCGCCAGGCGGCCGAAGACCCGAACGTCCTGGCGATCAAGCAGACGCTGTACCGGACATCCGACAATTCCCCCATCGTGGAGGCGCTGATCGCGGCGGCGGAGGCGGGCAAGTCCGTCACCGCGCTGATCGAGCTGAAGGCGCGGTTCGACGAGGCGGCGAACATTCGCTGGGCGCGGGACATGGAACGGGCCGGGGTGCAGGTGGTCTACGGCTTCATGGAACTGAAGACCCACGCCAAGCTGTCGATGGTGGTGCGGAAGGAAAAGGAGGGGCTGCGGACCTACTCCCATTTCGGCACCGGCAATTATCATCCGATCACGGCCAAGGTCTACACCGACCTGTCGTACTTCACCGATGAACCGGCACTGGGGCGCGACATCTCGGCGATCTTCAATTACCTGACCGGCTATGCCAAGCCGGAAGGGCTGGAAGAACTGGCCTATTCCCCCGACACCCTGCGCCAGCGCATAACGGACGGTATCGAGGCGGAGATCGAACACGCGAAAGCCGGTCGGCCGGCGGCGATCTGGGCCAAGATGAACTCCATTGTCGACCCGCAGATCATCGATTGCCTGTACCGCGCGAGCCAGGCCGGCGTGGAGATCGAACTGGTCGTGCGCGGCATCTGCTGCCTGCGGCCCGGTGTTCCCGGCCTGTCGGAGAACATCCGCGTGCGCAGCATCATCGGCCGGTTCCTGGAACACAGCCGCATCGTCGTGTTCGGCAACGGGGAACCGCTGCCGGGCCGCAATGCGAAGGTCTACATCAGTTCCGCCGACTGGATGCCCCGCAACCTGGATCGCCGGATCGAAAGCTTGGTGCCGTTGAAGAACGAGACGGTCCATGCGCAGGTGCTGGAGCAGGGCAGGGTGGAAAACCTGAAGGATTACGTGCAGAGCTGGGTCATGAAGCCGGACGGCGACTATGTGCGAGACAAGGGAGGTGGTGAAGGATTCAGCGCACACGAGTATTTCATGACGAACCCGAGTCTGTCCGGTCGTGGCAAGGCACTGGAAGAGGGCGTACGACCAATTTCCCTGACCCTGGATGATGACGACTGACCATGCCAGACACGATGGCGGCCCTTGGGGCGGCGGAACGGATCGCAGTAATTGACGTCGGATCGAATTCGGTCCGGCTGGTGATCTTTGGCGACTGCGCGCGGGCGCCGTTGAACATGCTGAACGAGCGCGCGTTCTGCGCCCTGGGCAAGGGGCTGCCGGAGACCGGTCAATTGAGCCCGGAAGGGGTTCAGAGTGCGATTGCCACGCTGAAACGCTTCGCCTGGATGATGCAGGTGACCGGCGTCGACCGAACCGTGGCCTTTGCCACGTCGGCGGTCCGGGACGCGGTCGACGGTCCGGAATTCGTCGAGCGAGTTGCCGTTGAATGCGGCATCGAGCTGGAGGTCCTGTCGGGGGAGGGTGAATCGCGCCTCGCGGCTTTCGGCGTGCTGTTCGGCCTGCCGGACGCCAGGGGCATTGTCGGTGACCTGGGCGGCAGCAGTCTTGAACTTGCCGCGATCGGCGACGGCAGGGGCAGCGCTGGCGTCGCCTTGCCGGTTGGCGCCTTGCGGTTCGAGGCGG
>CAJYBQ010000188.1 GCA_913064755.1 uncultured Alphaproteobacteria bacterium | reverse complement strand
CGCCACGCGGAGGGTCCCGCCCGGTGAGTGTCCGCGCGGGCAGGCCCGCGCCGTGGCGCCTACCGACGGGCGGGGCTGCCAGGAACAGGTCCGCCGCGTATTGGCGGATGCCGGGGCAGTGGGAGCCGGCCAGCCGCGCCGCGCCCAGTCCGGCAACGGAACCCAGCCCCAGGCCGACCGTCGGTACCGCGCCCATGTTGATCATCAACTGCTCGGCACCGGACGACTGGCACCAGCCACCGGGCAGGTTGGCATGGCCCTTGGTCTCGATGGTCTTCACGGAGCCACCGCCGCCCGAGCCCTCGATCATGCGGATGATCGGCATCCGCATTTCACGCGCCATCTGTTCCGGATGCAGGGCCTTGCCCTTGTTGGTCGCATCGGCGGAGCCGCCCCGTACGGTGAAGTCATCGCCCGACACGACCACCTGTCGGCCATTGATCCGCGCGCGCCCCATGACCGAGTTGTTGGGCATCAGGTGAACCAGGTTGCCGTTCTCGTCATACTCGCCGCGTCCGACGATGGAGCCGATCTCCTGGAACGTGCCGTCGTCCACCAGCCCGTCGATGCGTTCACGGATGGTCAGCCGGTCACCCGCGTGCTGGCGCGCCACCTTGTCAGGGCCACCCATGCCACGGGCCATGCGCTTGCGGGTTTCGAGTTCTTCCAGTTCGGGTGACCAGTCTTTCGTCATGGTGAGGCGGGCTCCAACGGGTGTTTCAGAGAGAGTTTGATAGAAGGATCAGGCGGGCAGAGGTCGGGCGGACAGGGATCAGGCAGCGTGGCCGTTGCGCAGCAGCTTGCCGGGCAGGGCACCGGCGGGGTCCACCATGTCGGTGCCGGACTGGCGCAGCAGGGTGCCGTTGACGATCACCGCGTCGATTCCGTCGGCGTCGGCGATCAGCCGGTCGGCACCTGCGGGGAAGTCATGGACCCGCTGGATGGGGCCTGACCCGACCGTTTCCGGGTCGAAGATCACGATGTCGGCCGGCCGACCCTCGGCCAGCGTGCCGCGATCCGTGATGCCGAAGACTTCCGCCGGGCGGCTGGTCAGCATGCGGACCGCTTCCTCGACGGAGAACACGCCCTTTTCCCGCACCCAGCGGCCCAGCAGCCATGTCGGCAGGCAGGCATCGCAAAGCTGGCTGGCATGTGCGCCGGCATCGGACAGGCCGATGACGGTGGATGAATCCTGCAGCAGCGGTTCGACCTCGTCTTCCTCGTGATTGGCCACCGGCATGCGGAAACGGGCTTCCAGGTCGGTCTCCAGCGACAGGTCGAGGATCAGGTCGGTCATGGCCATGCCGCGTTCCTCGGCCACGTCACGCAACAGGCGCTCGGACAGTTCGGGCGCGCCGGGCACATCCGCGATGATGGTTTTCTCGAAGGACCGGATGAAGGTCGGCTTGGCATTGCCGTCCATCTTGTGGCGGAACGCGTCACGGAATGCGTTGTCGGCATAGATGCGCTTCTTGCCTTCGTGATCGGCACCGCGCACATCGCGGAATATCGACATGGGTTCGAAGATGAAGGGGGCGCTGAACTGCTGTTCGAACATCAGTGCACGCGGTGTCACCTGGGGATAGATCGGCAGCCCCTGCGCACTCAGTTCGGCAGAGCGGCGCAGCTGGTCCATGTGATCACCCTCGGCCAGGGAAACGCCGGCCAGCAAGGCAGTCCATGAAATGGGGCGCCCGGTGGCGCGGGTGATGGTCTCGAATTCGTCCAGGAAGAGGTCGCGCCCGATGGTCGCCTGCATCAGGCCGGTCTTCTGTTCGCCCATGACGGTCGCGAGGCTCAGGATTTCCTCGAACGTTGCCAGGCGGCTCGGCACGGGCCGACCCTCGAACCCGGTATGGGTCACGGCCTTGGATGTCGCGAAGCCCAGCGCCCCGGCCTCCAGCCCCTCGGCAAACAGGCCGCGCATGGTCGCGATCTCGTCATCGGTTGCCGCCCGTTCCGTGGCTTCCACGCCCATGACGTAGAGGCGCAGCGGCGTGTGACCGAACAGGACGGCCAGGTTGATCGCCGTCCCCTGGGCTTCCAGCGCGTCCATGTATTCGGGAAAGCTCTCGAAGCCCCAGTCGCCCAGACCGGCGTTCAGGGCATCGACACTCATCCCCTCCACCTTCTCGAGCGTGCGGATGATCAGGTCGCGGTCGTCGGGGCGGGTCGGTGCGACGCCGAAGCCGCAATTGCCGATGACGGCCGTGGTCACGCCGTGCCACGGGCTGATCGTCATCATGCGGTCCCAGACGACCTGCGCATCATAGTGGGTATGGATGTCGACGAAGCCGGGGGCCACCACGTGACCCTTCGCGTCGATCACCTTGCGGGCGTCGCCCTCGACACTGCCCAGGGCGACGATCTTTCCGTCGCTGATGCCGACTTCGCCCATGCGCGACGGGCCGCCGCTGCCATCCACGATACGGGCGTTGGTGATCTTGATATCCAGCATGATCCACGCCTCCCCAGCCTCTGGCCCCGATCGCGGGGCCGTTCGTCATCCGTCGAAGCTGTCTGCCGCTCAGTTGAGGGGCAGGTTGTAGAGTTCCCGCACATTGTCATGCAGGATGCGCCGCTTTGCATGCGCGGTGAGACCCTGCGTATGCTCGGCAAGCATGTCCTGGCTCCACGGCCAGGTTGAATCCGAATGCGGGAAGTCGTTGGCCCACATCAGCCGATCGGTGTTCAGCTCGTCCTTCGCCTTCAGCGCCGACCAGTCGTCCTGGAAGGTCAGGTAGATGTTTTCCTTGAAGTAGTCGGACGGCATGCGTTCCAGTTCGGCGCAGGTAAGCCAGTACCGGTGCCGCTTGTAGGAATGGTCGGCACGGTACATCCAGTGCGGCGCCCAACCGGCATCCGCCTCGACGCAGACGATCTTCAGCGTCGGATGGCGGTCGAAGACGCCGCCGAAGATCAGCATGCCCAGGATGTCCTGGCAGCCCCGGATGATGGCCTGGAAGCTGTTGATCTTGGCGCCGAGCTGTTTCACGTTCACCTGGTCGGAACCGCTGGTCAGGATGTGGAAGGACAGGGGCATGTCGAGGTCGATCGCGGCCTCGTAGAACGGCGCATAGACCTCTGAATCATAGTCCTCGACCTGCGGATTTCCCGGCATCATGACGCCGCGGAAGCCCATTTCCCTTGCCTTGCGCAGTTCCTCGATGCCTTCGTCGACGGAGCGCATGGCCAGTTGCGCCATGCCGAACAGCCTGTTCGGGGCCGAGTCGCAGAATTCCTGCAGCCAGATGTTGTAGGCGTCGAAACAGGCCTTCTTGTAGTCGAAGTCGGGGTGGTTGCAGAGCAGCATGCCGACCGAGGGGTAGATGATCTCCCCGTAGACCCCGTCGCGGTCCTGGTCCTTCAGCCGTTGCACCGGATCCCAGCCGCCCGGGTGGAGTTCCTTGTAGTTGTCAGCGCCGAAGCGAAGATCCTTCGGGTCGCGCCCGGCGGCGGCGATCAGTCCCATGGGGATCGGCTTGTTCAGGCCGGGAATGACAAAGACGTCACCGAACTTCGGATCGACGGTGATATGCGGCGCCCGGTCCTTCCAGGCATGGTCGATGCGCGCGGTGTAGCAATCGGGCGGTTCGGTAATGTGCGAGTCAGCTGATATCGGCAGATAGTCCACGACGTTTCCTCCCCAGGATGCACTTGTTTCAGGCATTGTCGGGGGCAGGATAGCGCGGCTTCGCGGTGGCTGTCAGCGTAGATCGGCGCGCAGGGGCCATGCACGTGGCTGGATCGATCCGTCAGGCGACCTGTGCAGCGTCCTGGTCGGTTTCCCCGGTCTGCACCTGGTCGGGGAAGAAGACGGTCACCGTGGTGCCTTCACCCAGCGAGCTCTCGATGCGCAGCGAGCCGCCGTGGAGTTCGGTGAAACGCTTGGCCAGCGGCAGCCCCAGGCCGGTGCCGTCATACTTGCGCCCGAGGGAGCTGTCGATCTGGCGGAACGCCGTCAGGGCCTGCGGAATCTCTTCCGCCCGCATGCCGATGCCCGTGTCAGAGATCGCGATCTCGAACCCGTTGTCGAGCCGGGTTGCGCGCAGCCCGATGGTACCCGTGGACGGGGTGAACTTGACCGCGTTGGAAATCAGGTTGATCAGGACCTGTTTCAGCTTCTGCGCATCGACCTCCACCTCGCCAAGCTCCGGGTCGATGTCGACGGCCAGCGGTGTAGCCATCGTGCGCGGGCAGGCAATGCGCGACGACGCCTCGATCACCTGGGTCAGATCGACGACCTGGCAATCGAGCGTCAGGCTGCCGGCCTCGGCCTTGGAGAGGTTGAGGATATTGTTGATCAGGCCCAGCAGGTGCTGCCCGGAATCCAGGATGTCGGCCGCGTATTCCTTGTATTTCGGACTGCCGAGGGACCCGAAGGACTCCGCGCTCATGACCTCGGAGAATCCGATGATGGCATTCAGCGGCGTGCGCAGTTCGTGGCTGACGGCGGCGAGGAACCCGGACTTGGCGCGACTTGCCGCTTCCGCCTCGTTGCGGGCGATGGCGAGGCTGTCGGCGAAGCGTGACAGGGTTTCCTTCTGCTCTGTCAGTTTCGTCTTGGTCAGTTGCAACTCGTCGATCCGGGCGGCCAGCGTTGCCTCGTGCTTCTTCAGTTCGGTGATGTCGGAGACGATCAGGATCAGGCCGTCATCGGCGGTCTTGTTGGCGCCGACGCGGTACCACCGTCCCTTGGTTCCGGCAAATTCCCGCCGCAGGTCGCCGCGACAGAGTTCTTCCAGCATCCGGCGCTGGGAGGCCATGCCCGTTCCCTCCGGCAGTCTCAGCAGGCGGGCGTCGAACATGCCGGTGACGATCTCTTCCAGCGTGCATCCCTGCTGCAGCAGGTGACCGGCCGGGGCGAAGGCATTGGCGAGCGTGCGGTTGCACATCAGGAACTGGTTGGAGCTGTCGAACAGCGCGATGCCTTCCGACGCGGCCGCGATGGCATCCTTGACCGAACGGCGCGCGCGCTCCGCATCCACTTCCGCCATGCGCTGGCGGGTGACATCGGCTGCGACGCCTCGGTACCCCAGGAACCTGCCCGTGGTGTCGTGCATCGGATGCGCGGCGATGCGCAGTTGCACCGGCCCGGATGTGCCGGTCACCTTCAGCGGACAGATCACGTCGCTGAAGTGATCATGCTCCTGCATCAGGCGCTGCAGGTCCTGGACGACAGCGGGATCCTGGCGCAGGTTCGCGACCTCGATGAACCGCTTGCCGATCAGGGTTTCCGGCTGCACCCCGGTGAGTTCCTCGAACCTGCCGGACACGGAGGTGAAGCGGTGGTTCGCATCGGTTTCCCAGACCCAGTCGGACGCGATCTGTGTCAGGCGGATGTATCGGGCCTCGCTCTCCCGCAGGGCGCGCTCCCGCTGGGTCGCTTCCGTCGTGTTGCGGACGATCAGCATGCGCGGACCGTCATCCAGGAAGACCTGGCCGAGGACGAGCGTGCGACCGTCATGCAGTTCGAGGCGAATTTCCTGCACGCCGCCATTGACGAACTGGCGCAGCAGGTTGGCCCCGATGTCGGGAAAGTTCTGCGGCAGGCCATTGTCCGTATCGATGCAGCGCGCCGTCTCGGCCATGCGCTTGATGAAGGACCGGCGATCCAGGCGGGGGAAGGCGCTCAACACACCGGATGGCGCGGAAATCAGTCGATCGCTGTGGTTGAACAGGGCCAGGCCATCCACCAGTTCGCCCATCTGGTGGACAAGCGCCATGGTCAGCTGCTTGCGCCGCGAGGTCCAGAAAGCCACGGCAATGCCGAACCCGAGTGCGGCTGTCGCGGCACCCGCCACGACCTGCAGTTCCAGCGAGCTGACCCAACGGTGCGTGGCGAACGCGATCAGGCATCCCATCGCCGCGACCAGCGTGAGCAGCAGCGACGTATTCATCGGTCGCAGCATCCATCCGCTACGCACGCGCTCCGCCAGTCCCAGCGCGGGCTTGTCGGCATTATCGCCGTGCGAGGTATGTTGGTGTGACACACTCATACCCAAACCCTACATGTCGATGGGTAAACGGACTCCTAACGCGGTAAAGCATCAAGAGCAGGAACCCGCTACATGTTGGTGATCTGGTTACGCTTTCGTGTCGGACGTACGTATTTATACCGTGAAGATGCTACCTGGGCGCGCGCCTGGAACCGGCTTCAGCGCTTGCCTGCGTCGTAGGCTGCAAGCGCTGCGGCGGACACCAGGTCGGATACCGAGGCACCGATGGGTACGACCTGCGCCGGGTGCGAAAGGCCCATCAGCAATGGCCCCAGCACCGTGGCACCGCCGAGTGACTGCAGCAGCTTCGCCGCGATATTGGCGGACTGGAGACCGGGCATGATCAGCACGTTTGCCGGACCCGAAAGGCGGGAGAACGGATAGAGGTCCATCAGTTCGGGGTTCAGCGCCACGTCGACCGACATTTCACCGTCATACTCGAAATCGAGTTCCCGGGAGTCGAGCAGGGAGACCGCGCCACGAATATTGTCCGACGTTGCGTGGGT
Organism: uncultured Alphaproteobacteria bacterium; assembly: GCA_913064755.1. GTDB lineage: Bacteria > Pseudomonadota > Alphaproteobacteria > Minwuiales > Minwuiaceae > Minwuia. The sequence goes on along the minus strand of CAJYBQ010000188.1, from coordinate 178 downwards.
CGAATTGCCGAAGGTGGAATAGGACACGAGGCCGACACGCGGTTCATGCCCCATCCGGCGCGCCATGGCCGCGGCCTGGATGGCGATGTCTGCTCGCTCGACCGCGGTCGGCAGTGCGTGGACGGGGGGGTCGGCCGTGAACACGGCGGGCGTCCGGCGCAGCATCCGGGGCAGGCGG
>CAJYBQ010000187.1 GCA_913064755.1 uncultured Alphaproteobacteria bacterium | reverse complement strand
GACCCATGCGCCGTTACATACTGGCTGCAAGCAATGGTCTGCACACGGTGGTGCGGCGAGTGGCGATCCTTGCCGTCTGCCTGATGTTCGTGACCGTGATGATCCAGATCGTGGCGCGTTATGTCTTCTCTTCACCGCCGATCTGGACCGAGGATGTGGCGCGCTACGCCATGGTGTGGACCGGGCTTCTGGGGGCGACGCTTTCCTTCAAGTCCCGGTCTGATGCGGTGTTGATGGAGAGCGTTCTGCCGCCGCGGCCGCACATCCTGGGACTGCTTGCCGAGGCCATTCAGACCGCGGCAGTGCTGACCTTTGTCCTGCCGGTGATCTACTTCTGCTTCATCGGTCTGCGTGGTGGCTTCGCGAAAGGCTACCTCGTCCGGCAGTCGGGGCTGACGGCCGACACGCTCGGAATTCCAATGGTGTGGATCTCGATCTCGGTTCCCCTGGCGATGATCATCATCCTGCTGCATCTTGCGGCGCGATGGGCCGGGGACGCACCGCAGGGAGCGCCGCAGGGATCGCCGGATACGCAACTGGATTGATCATTCGACCGGGCGTCATTGCCCGACGGAGGTTCTTCGGACCGGCGCGGCAGTCCTTGCCGCGCCGATCGACCTTCGAGACTATTTAGCCTTCTTGCCGGGGGAGATCAGGGGCTTGCCGGCGTTGGAGTTGGCGGTGGCCAGCACCTTCGGCTTTTCCTGTTTCGGCTTCTTGGCTTCCTTGTTGCCGCGTGCGTTGTTGCCTTTGCCCATGGTCGGTTCCTTCGTGTTTGCGGCAGGGCCGGGCCAGCTTGACTGGTGGCGGCCGATGCGGCGGGGAGCGGGGCCATGCTTCGGCCAGTCGTGGCCTGCCATGGCGGGATCGGGATCACGTGGTCTCATTCCCTGTGGCGCGACCGGCAATGGTCTGGCCAGCAGGGGGCATGCGCAGATGACGAACGGTTCCGGCAGGGTGCCACGATGGGGCCGCGCCAGGTGACCTGGCGGCTGCGGCCCATGCAGCCGAGCGGTTCCGCGAGAGTTGGGACACATTGCAGTAGGGGCGCGTGACAACCGACCCTGGCGGGTCGGGTTGTCCGGGCTGCTGGAATTCAGACCGGGCCACCCGCCTGACGATCATCATACAGGAAGCTCCGGCCCCGTGCAGGATATTCGCGTGCGATGATGCACCGATCCCGCTGAGCCGCTTGACCCAGATCAAGGCTGACCCGGCACCAGTGCATAGGCTGGTGTTCGGGTGTTTCGTCTGCACCCGCGCCGGACAACCTGAGGAGACACCATGTCCCATACACCGCACGAACTGGCCGAGGAATTCCCCGACAAGGTTCAGAAGATGCACGAGTTGAACGAAACGGACGCGCATTTCCGGAACCTGGCCGAGAAGTATCACACCGTGAACCGTGACATTCACCGGGCCGAGACCAACATCGAACCGACGGATCAGTTCAACGAGGAACGGATGCGCAAGGAACGGCTGCATCTGAAGGACCAGATCGCCAGGATGCTGGGCTGAACCCGTCCGCTTCTTCGATTTCTCCCGAAAGGAAACCAGATGTCTGAGCATGAAGAGATCCGGCAGCGGCTGGTCGCGCGCCGCAGCGCGTTGATGGAACGGCTGGAGCGGTTCGAGGAACAGTTGAACGAGCCGTCGGACCCGGACGCCGAGGAACGGTCGGTCGAGCGGGAGGATGACGAACCGATGGAGAGCCTGGGGCTGGCCGGCCAGAAGGAGATCGAGGCCATCGACGCCGCGCTGAAACGGTTCGATGACGGCGTCTACGGCATTTGCGTCACCTGTGGCGACAAGATCAGGCCCGAGCGGCTGAAACTGGTGCCCCAGACGCCATTCTGCGCCGACTGCGCCAGGCACGAATAGAGCCTGCCATCCGGGCCGGGAGCATCCGGTCCGGCGTTCAGCCCCGGCGCCAGCTGCGCAGCATCTCCAGGAACGGTGCCAGGCTGCCGCGTCTGCTGCGGATCGACCATGCTGGCCGCCAGGCCAGTGCGGCGACCCGCTGCCAGTCGAGCATGCCGTCTTCGCCGTCCGCCGGTGTGACCGGGCGCGGTTGCGAGCCTGCGGGGTGGCGCAGCGCGTCGATGCTCTTCACCTGGCGAGGCATTGCGGGGCGCTCCGGGTTCTGCTGCGGGACATGGCCAAGGTCGGGCGGATGCGTTGCCCGACCCGATCGACAGGGTAGCGGGTCGCTCCGGCGCTGACACGCGGGAAGTGCCGGTCTTCACCTGCTTGTGTGCGGCATTGTTCCGTCGGCGGTTGTGCTTGCCGCGGGCCGTGTGCGGGTTATGTTGCGAGGTATCCGGACCGACCGGTCAGGCGCTGGAAGGCGCGCTGGCGGTCGGTCTTTCGTCAGGAACGGAAAATTGGCCGGGGAGGCTGCAGCACAATGAAGACACGCATCACGGAACTGTTCGGGATCGAACATCCGATCATCCAGGGCGGCATGCATTATGTCGGCTTCGCGGAGCTGGCCGCGGCTGTCTCCAACGCGGGCGGCCTCGGCACCATCACCGGCCTGACCCAGGGCACGCCGGAAAAGCTTGCTGCCGAGATCGCCAAGTGCCGCGAGATGACGGACAAGCCGATCTGCGTCAACCTGACGTTCCTGCCGACCTTCGAGGCGCCGCCGTACCCCGAGTACATCCGCGCCATCATCGAGGGCGGCGTGAAGATCGTGGAGACCGCCGGCCGGTCGCCCGAAGCCTACATGCCCGCCATGAAGGAAGCCGGGATCAAGGTGATCCACAAGTGCACGTCGGTACGCCACAGCCTGAAGGCCGAGAAGATCGGCTGTGATGCGGTCAGCGTCGACGGCTTCGAATGCGGTGGTCATCCGGGGGAGGACGACATCCCCAACATGATCCTGCTGCCCCGCGCGGCAGAGGAACTGACCATTCCCTTCGTGGCCTCCGGCGGCATGGCCGATGCACGCAGTCTGGTGGCCGCGCTGGCCATGGGCGCGGAAGGCATGAACATGGGGACCCGCTTCATCGCGACGAAGGAGGCCCCGGTGCACGAGAACGTGAAGCAGGCCATCGTTGCCGCGTCCGAACTGGACACGCGCCTGGTCATGCGCGGGTTGCGCAATACCGAGCGGGTGCTGACCAACCCGGCGGTGGAGCGGATCCTGGAAATCGAGCGGGAGAAGGGTGCCGACATCGCCATCGACGACATCCGCGAACTGGTCGCCGGCGTCTATCCGAAGGTGATGATGGACGGTGACATGGACATCGGTGCATGGAGCTGTGGCATGGTCGCAGGCCTGATCCACGATGTGCCGACCTGCAAGGAACTGGTCGACCGGATCATGGTCGAGGCCGATCAGTTGATCCGCGCCCGCCTGGCGAACATGATCGCCGCCTGACACGCGATACCCTTGTCAATTGCGGGGAAGGGGCCGTCCGGATGATCCGGGCGGCCCTTTTCCGTTCAGCCAGCTATCGCAGCACGCGCTGGCCGGACGGCGTCTCGAAGGTCGCTTCGAAGCCAACCGGTCCCCGCACAAACCGCACGCGGGGATCGTCGAACTGTCCCGACAGGCGCTCGGCGATTTCCTCCGCCAGCGGGTGGCTGACGGTCAGGTCTGCCAGCGTGCAGCCAAGCCTTTCCATGCCCGTGGCGGGCAGGGGGCCGACGGGCCACTGGATCAAGGTCGGGGAAGCCCCCTGCATGGGCATCGACCCGTCGGCTGGCACGGAGATCACCCATTCAAGATCGCCCCGGATGGCCTGGACGGCCGGGCCGCTGTCGGCGTGTGCGTGGGCGAGACTGCGCGCGATGTCGGGTGTTCCCAGGATCCAGGTACCGATGCGCGGGCTCTCGTCGAAGCCGTCCAGCCCGTACCAGCGCCCGACCCGCGGGGTCCGCGCGGCAGGATCAACCGCGATCACTTCCAGAAAGTCCGAAGGACCAAGGCCCAGCAGCCGGTTGTGGGTGCCCATGCGCGGGTGCGTGCCGCCCGGTGGCATGTCGATGCCGAGCATGTCGCGCACATGCGCGACGCCTTCAGCAAGCGTGCGCGCGGTAATCGCCAGATGATCCAGTACCAGTCGTGGGCAGGAACTGCTGGAGCTGCTGTCTTGCACTACGCAGGCCCGCCGATACCGAACAACAGGTCGCCCTGGCCAACGCTGTCGCCCTCGACCCGCGCGACAACCGAATAGCCCGAACTGGTCACGTCCTCGTCATAGATCAGGTGCGTGCCGTCAAAGATGAAGTGGTCGCCGGAAGCCTGACCCGAATTGGTCCCGTCGTAGTCGGCGACGATCTCGACAAGCGTCTGGTTCGCCGAGCCGAAGCCGAAGCCATCGAAACTGAACACGTCTGCGTCGGACGTGAAGTCGGCGATGATGTCCACGGCAAGACCCGAAGCGGTGACGGTTATGTTGCTGCCGATACTCGTCAGGTCCGCCGTGCTGTTCACCAGCAGTTCGTCATTCCCGGCACCTGTCGTGATGCTGTCTGCCCCGATGCCGCCCGTGAGCACGTCGTTGCCGGTGCCGCCTTCCAGGGTGTCGTCACCAATGCCGCCATCGAGCGAGTCCGCGCCTTCACGTCCATTGAGCTGGTCGGCTCCCGCGCCACCTTCGATCTGGTTGTCCTGATTGTCCGCGGCGATGATATCATCGAAGTCGCTGCCAATGACGTCCGCCACGCTCTGGATCAACATGGTGTTCGCGCCTGACGTGGCTGTCGCCGTATTCAGGTCCAGCGTCACTCCGGACGAGACATTGGCGAAGCTGACGGCGTCGAAACCGCCATTTCCGTCAACCGTGTCGTTGTCGTCGGAGATGATGAAGGTGTCCTCACCATCACCGCCGACCATGCTGTCGCTGCCCGCGCCACCATCCAGCGTGTCGTCACCGGCGGCACCGCTGAGGGTGTCATTGCCGGCACCGCCCTCGATCAGGTTGGCCTCGGCGTCGCCTGTCAGGGTGTCATTGAAGCCGCTGCCGATGATGTTCTCGAAGAATTCGACCGAGTCGGTATTGCCGAAACCGTCGGTCGCCGTCGTGTTGGTCAGATCGACGGCAACACCTGCCTGATCATCCTCGTAGCTGACCACATCGCCACCGGTCTCGGCGGTCTCGCCACCGACCAGCGAGTCGGCGCCTGCGCCGCCCTTGAGCGTGTCGTCGCCATCGCCGCCGAACAGGCTGTCGCTGGCATTCAGTGCGGTCAGTTCGACACTGGTCGGCGTGCCAAAGCCGCTGTCGGCATCGGCGTCGTTGGCAACGAACTCATTGCCCGCGGTCAAGCCGCCTGATCCGAACGGCTGGTCGAGAGCGATCAGCAGCGCGATCTCGGTGCCGTCGGCGCGCCCGCCGCTGGCGATACCCGTTGCCGTCAGAACGCCCTCGTCGGGGTTCGCCGCGAAGGCCGATTGACCGATCACCGCATCGGTGACGGACACGAGGACGCCATTCTCGTCGGTGAAACTGAAACTGATCAGTTCACCAGCATTCAGGACCGAGAGGTCGCCATCATCCGCAACGGTCAGCGTCAGACCCGAAACCACGGTGCTGGCCACATCGGCGACATGCACCAGCAGGGAGCCATTGTCGAAGAATACGTTCGCGCCGGTCGCATAGGTGAATGCGCCGCCGGAGAAATCGATCGTCACCGGACCGCCGTCATCGCCGGTCAGACTGTCATTGCCGTCGCCGCCGGACAACGGGTCGCCGCCGGGGCCGCCGAAGAGGCTGTCAGTGCCGCCACCGCCGATGAGCTGGTCGTCACCCGCAAGTCCGTTGATCAGGTCGTCGCCGTCCGCCCCGTCCAGGATATTGTCGGCGGAATCGCCCTCGATGGTGTCGTTGCCGTCGTTGGCCAGAACGTTCTCGATGCTCACCAGCGAATCCGTCCCGGAGTTCGTGATTGCCGTCCCCAGGCCTAGATCGATGGTGATGCCATCCAGATCGGTATCATTGGTGAAGTCCGCGGTATCGATGCCATCGCCGCCGACCAGGCTATCCGCCTCGTCATCGCCGAGCAGGGTATCGTCGCCATCGCCGCCCTGCAGGGTGTCGGAACCATTGTTGCCCGCCAGCAGGTCATCGCCCAGGTCACCGACAATCAGGTTGTCGCCACTGTCACCGCCGATGGTGTCGTCGAACGTCGAGCCCTCCACGTTCTCGATATTGCTGATCGTGAACTCCAGTTCACCGGAATTCGCAAAGCCGACGGCCAGGTCCAGGTCCAGCGCCAGTACCAGCGCCGCGAAGCTGGCCACATCCGTGCCGACGCCGCCGTTCAGCGTGTCATTGTCATTGCTGGCGATCAGGCGGTCATCATCCTGGCCACCGTTGAGCGAGTCGGCTCCGTCCCCGCCGTCCAGGGTGTCTGCGCCACTGCCGCCCGACAGGGTGTCCTCGTCGCCACCGGCGTTGATGCTGTCGTCGCCGGCGCCACCCTGCAGCACGTTCTCGGCCCCGCCACCCGTCCGGCTGTCGTTGCATCCGGCGCCGCAGACCTCCTCCACGCCCGTGCCCGTCTCGTACTCGTCGCCGAAGGCGCTTGTTCCCGCGCCCAGCTCGACAAGCAGTGCGGCGCCCCCGGTCCTGCCGAATACGGCACCCGTTCCACCCCCGCCCTCCAGCCTCACGCTCCCCCGACCCCGCCACCTCTCGCCCCTGCCCCCCCCCCCCCTCACCCCGCCACCG
>CAJYBQ010000186.1 GCA_913064755.1 uncultured Alphaproteobacteria bacterium | reverse complement strand
GTTCGGTGCCTGCCACGCACCGCACCAGGCACCTGCCGACCTGATCAGGAGCTACGATCCCATGTTCGCCGATGGCTGCGCCGTGGAACGCGAGCGTCGGCTGGCACGACAGAAGGAACTGGGCCTGGTCCCGCCCGATACCGCGATGCCGCCGATCAACGACAACGTGCGACCCTGGGCCGAGTTCGGGCCGGACGAGCAGCGCCTGTTCACCCGCCTGCAATCGGCCTACGCGGCGATGCTGGATCATGCCGACCAGCACCTGGCACGCCTGGTCGGCTTTCTCGACCAGGCCGGCGTGCGTGACGACACGATCATCATCGTCATGTCGGACAACGGCGCCAGCCAGGAAGGTGGCCCCTACGGTTTCGTGAACGCGATGGGGCCCTACAACGGACGCAAGGAATCGCTGTCGGAAAAGATCGCCAGGATCGACGACATCGGCGGCCCCGATACCCACACGAACTTCCCGTTCGGTTGGGCCATGGCGGCGAACACGCCGCTGAAACGCTACAAGCAGAACACCCATGGCGGCGGCATTCGCGACCCGCTGGTGATCAGCTGGCCGGCGGGGCTGGGAACGGAACCGGGACTGCGCCACCAGTTCGCGCATGTCAGCGACCTGGTGCCGACCCTGCTGGACATCGTCGGCATCGAGGCACCGGACACGGTCAACGGCATCCCGCAGATGCCTCTCGAAGGGCAGAGCTTCGCCGCCAGCCTGACCGATGCGGCGGCACCGACCCGTGGCAAGGCGCAGTATTTCGAGATGTTCGGCCATCGCGGCCTCTGGCAGGACGGCTGGAAGGCGGTGGCCTATCATCCGCCGGGCAAGCCGTTCGATGATGACGTCTGGGAATTGTATCATCTGGACGTCGACTTCTCGGAAACGGTCAACCTGGCCGACAGGTACCCGGAGCGGCTCCAGGCCATGATCGCGCAATGGTGGGCAGAGGCGGAGCGCAACAACGTGCTGCCCCTGGATGACCGGTTTGCCGAACGCTTCGCGGAAAATGCCGAACGCCATCAGGGCGCGCGCACCCGGTTCGACTTCCACGCCGGCATGGGGCACATCCCGACGGAGGTTGCCCCCGACATACGTGGGCGCGATTACGACATCACCGCGCATGTGGACATCAGCGGGGCGGTGCCGGAGGGGATATTGCTCGCCCACGGCGACGCCACGTCGGGTTATGCCCTCTACATCGACCAGTTCGGGCGCCTGGTGCATGTCGCCAATATCGGCGGCGAACTGAGCCAGGTTGCGTCCGACCAGCCGGTTCCGCCCGGCACGACAACGCTTGGCCTCCGGTCACGGCAGGTTGCAGATGACGGCGAGGCCAGGGGACCCGGCATTGTCTACACCCTGCTGATCGACGGGCAGGAGGCGGGTTCGGTGCGGTCACACCTCAGCTTTGGTCCCTTTGTCTCGTGGTCGGGCCTGGATATCGGCCGGGATCGTGGCAGTCCCGTGGGCAATTACGAGGCGCCGTACAGTTTCACCGGACGGCTGACCCACGTCGGCGTCGACCTGCATCCCCGCGCGCCACTGGATGGCGAGATGATCGGCAACGCGGAGATGGCACGCCAGTAGTCGCGGGATTTCTTGACTCGCACCTGACTGATGACTGTCATATTGGGACTGTAGCGTCCGCAGCCGTCGTGGCCCGGACCTGTCCAACAGGGGCCGCAAGAGCTTCGGAGAGGGAAGATGCGCATGAGACGGTTCGTTCTGGCGACGTTGCTCGCCATGGGATTGACGACCAGCGCCGCACAGGCGGTGTCGGGCAAGCTGGTGATCTACACGTCCCAGCCCAACAAGGATGCCCAGCAGACGGTGGACGCCTTCATCGCCGACAATCCGGGTGTCGAGGTCGAATGGGTGCGCGATGGCACCACGAAGATCATGGCCAAGCTGCGGGCCGAGTTCGCCGCCGGTGCGCCACAGCCCGACATCCTGCTGATCGCGGACATGGTGACCATGGAAGGGCTGAATCGGGAAGGTCGGCTGATGGCCCATCCGGACGCGCAGGTAGACGCCTTCGACCCCGCGCTGATGGACAAGGATCGCTTCTATTTCTCCACCAAGCTGATCACCACCGGCATCATGTACAACACCAATGCGCCGATGGTGCCTACGTCATACCGGGACCTGGTGAAGCCGGAGGCGAAGGGCCTGATCGCGATGCCGTCGCCCCTGACATCCGGTGCCGCGACGATCCACATGGCCGCGCTGACCGCGAACCCCGACCTGGGGTGGGACTATTACCAGGCACTGGCTGACCAGGGGGCGAACCCCAAGGGGGGCAACGGCGGCACCTACAAGGCCATTGCGGGTGGGGAGAAGCTTTACGGTTTCGTGGTGGATTTCCTGCCCATCCGCAACAGGCTGAAGGGCGCGCCGGTGGCATTAGTGTTCCCGACGGAAGGGGTCTCGGCAGTTACCGAGCCGGCGGCGATATTGTCCACGGCGAAGAACCCGGACGCCGCGAAGGCCTTCGTGGATTTCCTGCTTTCGATGAAGGGCCAGCAGCTTGCGGCAGACCAGGGGTATCTCGCCGCCCATCCCAGCATCGCACCGCCGGACGGATTCCCGAGCCGCGACAAGATCCGGCTGATGCCCTTTGATCCGGCCGACGCCCTCGAGAACGCCTCCGCCTATCGCCTGAGGTTCGAGGATATCTTCGGCGGGTGAGAATGGTCCTGCCAGGACTGACAAGACGAAGCTGGAGCGGCGAGGGGGGTATCCTCGCCGTTCTGTTCCTGCTCGGTCTCGTGATATGCGGCCTCCCGCTGGCGATGATCTCGCTGGAAGGCCTGGCACCAGGCGGCAGGTTTGCGCTCTCGCCGTTGATCGACACGCTGCAGAGCCGTTCCGTCCAGCGTGCGATGTGGCATTCGTTCGAGACGAGCTTCCTTTCCGCCTTGCTGGCCCTGGTCTTCGGCACCCTGCTTGCCTGCCTGATCGGTCTGACGGATGTGCGCGGTCGTGGTCCCATCATCTTCCTGGTCCTGCTGCCGATGATGATTCCGCCGCACGTCACGGCGATTGCCTGGATACAGGCCCTCGGGCCGGGCAGCGCCCTGTTGCAGTGGGTGGGACTGGCACCGGCACTCGGCAGCACCCATCCGCTCTATTCCCGGGAAGGCATCATCGTGCTGCTTGCCCTGCAGCATGGGCCGCTGGTGTTCCTCGTCATGCGGGCCGCGCTTCGCAGTCTGCCGGGTGAACTGTCGGATGCATCGCGGGTCTTCGGCGCCAATATCTGGGTGATGCTGCGGCGGATCGCGCTGCCGTTGCTGCTGCCGAACCTCGTCGCGGCCTTCGCGCTCGCCTTCGTTTCCGCGCTGGGCAATTTCGGCATCCAGGCATTGCTGGGAATTCCAGCGCGCTACACGACGCTGCCCGTGCTGATCTGGCGACGGATGTCTAGTTTCGGCCCAGAGATGCTGACCAATGTCGCGCTGATCTCCATCCTTGTCGGCATCATGGCGATTGTCGCGGTGGGGCTGCAGATCTGGTTGCAGCGCCGCGCCCGTGTCCACCTGGTGGGGATGCCGCAGCAGACGCTGGTCTTCCGGCTCGGTGCCGCCCGTCCCCTGGTGGAGGGGGGATTGGCGCTGTTCATACTGTGCGTGCTGGGCCTGCCCGTCATGTCGCTTGTCACCACGGCACTTGCTCCGACCTACGGCGTGCGCCTTTCGCTCGAAACGCTGACGTTCGAGAATTTCGCGGAGGTGCTCTTCGCCCAGACAGTCACCCTGCGGGCCTTCATGAACTCCACCCTTGTCGCCGGGACCGCCGCCCTGTTGCTGGCCGGGTTCGCGGTCATGCTGGGTTTCTTCGTCGTCCACCGGGTGCCGCGGCTGCGCCGTGTCGCCGGCTTCATCACCGGTCTGGCGGATGTCAGCTATGCCCTGCCGGGCCTGGTGGTGTCGGTCGCCTGCATCCTGGCCTTCATCCGGCCGCTGCCGCTGCTCGACGTGTCGATCTACAATACGCTTGGCATCATCCTGATCGCCTATCTCGCGGTTTTCCTGTCCATCGCGATGAAGCCCCTGTCGGCTGCCTATGCGCAGATCGATCCCAGCCTGGACGACGCGGCGCGGGTCGCGGGGGCAGGATTCGGGCGACGCCTGCGGCGAATCTTCCTGCCCATGGTCGCGCCCGCGGCGGCGTCAGGCGCGATCCTGGTGTTTCTGACCGCCTACAATGAAGTCACTGTCTCCGCCCTGCTCTGGTCCACGGGAAACGAGACCATCGGCACGACGATCTTCAATTACGAAGACGGCGGCTACACGACCCTCGCGTCGGCCATGTCGGTGGTCACGGTCGTTGCCACGGTGGGGCTGATGCTGTTGCTCGACCGGATCGGCCGGCGCGCACCGCCGGGTGTCGTTCCCTGGCGTGACTGACGCGGTTCCGGGCGGCATCAGGTGCCGTCGCACCGGGCCTGTCACCCGGTCGCCGGCAGCACCCAGTTGCGGTTGATCGCGACGGGCAGTGTCTCGCCGGGCTTGATCGGGCTGGATACGTTCATGATCAGGGGGGCACTCAATCCGTCGGCACTGACCGTGCACTCCCAGGTGCCGCCGCGATAGGTCACGGATTCAATTCGTGCCATTTCGCCCCTGGCCGCATCGACGGACAACCATTCCGGCCGCAGCAGCACGTCCACGGCACCGTTGCGACCGACGGCGTCATGTCCGCCGGCCATGATCGACCATGGTCCGAACCTGAGGTGGCCTTCCTGCGTGGTGCGTCCGTCGACGATTGCACCGGCACCGACGAAACCGGCGACGAAGGCATTGGCCGGGCGGGCATAGAGGTCATCGGGTGCCGCCACCTGTTCGAATTTCCCCCGGTTCATGACCGCAATGCGGTCTGCCAGCGCCATCGCTTCCCGCTGGTCATGGGTGATGTAGAGCGTGGTCGCGGCCGAGGTCGCATGAAACTGCCTCAATTCGCGTTCCATCGCGCCGCGCAGGTGCGGGTCCAGGTTGGCGAGTGGCTCGTCCATCAGCACGATGCGGGCATCGCTGGCCAGGCAGCGGGCGAGGGCCACGCGCTGGCGCTGGCCGCCGGAAAGTTCCGCGGGCTTGCGATGCGCGTAGGGAACCAGGTCGACCGTATCGAGATGCACCTGGGCCTGCGCATCCGAATGGGCGCGCCGGGCACCGCGTGCCTCCAGCGGGAACGCGATGTTGCGCAGCACGCTCATGTGCGGCCAGAGCGCGTAGGACTGAAAGACCACGCCAACACCCCGCGCTTCCGGCGCGAGATGCAGGTCCGGACCGGCGACGGCCCGGCCTGACAGGGCGATGCTGCCCGTGTCCAGTTCCTCCAGGCCCGCGATCAGCCGCAGCAGGGTGGACTTGCCACAGCCGGACGGGCCGAGCAGGACGAAGAAATCACCATCCTCCACACGCCCGGAAAGGTGATCGGCACGTCTGCGGCGGTTGACGGAGATGCACGCAGACGTCCGGGCGGAAACCCGGACAGGACAGAGAGATCGAACCGCTGAACCCGAGGCCATTACCGGCGGCTCAGTCGGAAAGGTCGGTGGAAATCAGACCGGCCTCGCAGGCCTTGATCTGCAGGGCGAGGTAGCGGGAGAATATCCGGCATTGCGCCAGGCTGCCGGCGATGAACCACAGCCCGTCCTGCGCGGTGCGTTTCCACATATTGGCCATTTCGCCGTCTTCACCGATACCCCAGATTTCGCCGACCTTTTCGGCAACGTCATTGCCGAGCAAACGCCGGACCAGTTCCTGCTGGGTGTAGTAACCGGTCGCCAGCACGATCAGGTCAACGTCCGCGGCCGCAACCCCGGCGTCGGCGAGCGCAGCCTCCGCCGCCCTAATCGCCAGGTCGGACGTAAGCTCTTTCGGCGCCGCCACGTGGCGCTGCTTGATGCCTGTTCGCGCTGGAATCCATGCGTCCGTGGTGTCGACACGGGCCGCAAGCTCGTCATTGCTGACGATCCGCTCCGGCAGATATGCGCCAGAACCTAAGGCAATCGAACGGCGGGTCATCTTAACGCGTCACTCGTTCCGGGCGGCAGCTAGACAATCGCCGCCTTGTCTTCGAGGCCGTCGGTTTGCAACCGTTCGAACTCGCCTTTGACGTCTTCTAGGAAACCATGGCGCGCCATGTCTACGGCGACGCCAATCGCATTGGCGAAACCAAAAGCGTCTGAGCCGCCATGGCTCTTTACTGCGATGCCATTCAAGCCAAGGAACACCGCGCCGTTGTATTTGCGTGGGTCCAGGGGATCTTTCAATCGGTTGAGCGCCGGCCGGGCGAACACATATCCGATCTTCGCCGCCAGCGAGGATTTGAACGTGCTGCGCAGGAACTGGCCGAACAGGCGGGCGGCCCCTTCCGCCGTTTTCAGCGCCACATTGCCGGAAAACCCATCGGTCACCACAACATCGACCTTGCCGCCGATGATGTCGTCGCCTTCGACATAGCCCACGAACGTCAGCGGCAGTTCGCCTTCGAGCGCACGCAGACGCTGGGCCGCCGCCTTGATGACGTCAGAGCCCTTGAGTTCTTCCGCGCCCACATTGAGCAACCCGACAGTCGGCCGCTCCGTCGCGAGAGTCGCACGGGCGAAAAGCGCGCCCAGGACGGCGAACAGGAAAAGATTGCCCGCGTCGCCTTCGAGATTGGCGCCGAGGG
>CAJYBQ010000185.1 GCA_913064755.1 uncultured Alphaproteobacteria bacterium | reverse complement strand
CGGATCCGAGTTGCGCCTCAACAGCCTCACGGTGCGCGACGCGCAGTGGCAGCGGTGCGTCGACATAGCGAGCATAACGACGCTGCACCCGTGTCCTTCACGCCGGCAGAAAGTGGGCGTGTCCCTCATGCTCGATGAGCGCCGGGGCCATGGAGCTGCGGCGGCGTAGTCGCTGACCCAGAACAGGCTGCCTCCGGCGCGCGGGGGCCGAAAGCTGGAACGGCGGGGCCTGCTGGACTTCGGTGCCGCGAGCCGGTTCGCGCGGGAGATCGTCGGTGCCTTCAACGTCGCCACCACCGCCGTCACCCGGCAGGCGGGCAGCCTGTCCGGCGGCAACCTGCAGAAATTCGTCATCGGGCGGGAGGTGCTGCAAGGCCCGACCGTGCTGATCGCGGCCCAGCCCACCTGGGGCGTCGATGCAAAGTCCGCGGCGGAGATTCACACTGCGCTGGACCAGTTGGCCCGTGCCGGGGCGGCGATACTGATCATCTCGCAGGACCTGGACGAATTGCTTTCCATCTGTGACCGCTTTGCCGTCCTGGCCAACGGTCACCTGTCCGATGTACGTGCAAGCGCGGATGTCACGGTGGCGGAGATCGGCCTGCTGATGGGCGGACCGGCCAGCGATCCCGGACAGGAAAGCGCGGCATGATCAGGCTGGAGCGGCGGCCCGAACCGTCGAAGATCATGCTGTGGCTGACGCCGGTGCTGGCCATGATCCTGACCATCCTGGTCGGCATGGTGCTGTTCACCATCCTGGGCAAGGACCCGGTGCAGACCGTCGCCGTGATCTTCCTCTCGCCGTTTTCCGACCTCTACAACCTGTCGGAACTGATCGTGAAGGCGACACCGCTGATCCTGATCGCCATCGGCCTGTCGCTCGGGTTCCGTGCCGGAATCTGGAACATCGGGGCCGAGGGACAGTTCACCATCGGTGCGCTGGCAGGCGGTGCCACCGCCCTGGCTTTCCACGGCATGGAGGCCCTGTGGCTGATGCCGCTGATGTGGGTGGTGGGAATTGCAGCGGGCATGGCATGGGCCGCGATCCCGGCATTCCTGCGCACCCGCTTCGGTGCCAACGAGATCCTGGTCAGCCTGATGCTGGTCTATGTCGCCACGTTGCTGCTGTCGGCGATGGTTACCGGCCCACTGCGTGACCCGGATGGTTTCAACTTCCCCGAAAGCCGCCTGTTCGAAGGCTCTGCCACCATGCCGCTGCTGCTGGACGGCACCCGCGCGCACATCGGCTTCATCGCCGCGCTGGTGGCCGCGCTGGCCGCCTGGCTGCTGCTCGGCCGACATGTCGTCGGGTTCCAGATCCGGCTGCTGGGGGAAGCCCCGCGCGCCGCGCGCTTCGCCGGCTTCCTGGAATCACGGGTCATCTGGTTCTGCCTGCTGGTCTCGGGTGGCCTCGCCGGCCTGGCGGGCCTGTTCGAGGCAACGGGACCCGTCGGGCAGCTCGTCCCCGGACTGCCGGTCGGCTACGGCTTCACGGCGATCATCGTCGCCTTCCTCGGCCGGTTGAACCCGCTGGGGATCATCATCGCGGGCTTCGTCATGGCCGTCACCTACCTGGGGGGCGAGGCCGCCGAGATCTCCATGCAGTTGCCCAACGCGGTCACTGCCGTGTTCCAGGGCCTGCTGCTGTTCTTCCTGCTGGGGATGGACGTGCTTTCCACCTATCGCATCCGCCCGCGTCCCGGATTCTGGAAGGCCGCCTGATGGAACTGCTGGTCAATATCATCCTCGGCATGATGCTGGCGGCGACGCCCTTGCTGTTCGCCGCCACCGGGGAACTGGTCGTCGAACGCGCCGGCGTGCTGAACCTGGGTGTCGAGGGCATGATGGTGATGGGCGCCGTTGCAGGCTTCATCGTCACGGCGGAAAGCGGTTCGCACCTGGCCGGCATCGTCGGCGCGGCCCTCGCCGGGGGCGCCATGGCGCTGCTGTTCGGGTTGATGACACAGGTCCTGCTGGCCAACCAGGTCGCATCCGGCCTGGCGCTGACCATCTTCGGGCTGGGGCTATCGGCCTTGCTGGGCAGCGGCTATTCCGGGTTCTCAATCCCGGCGCTGCCCCGTATCGAGATCCCGTTGCTGGCGGACATCCCGTTCCTGGGGCCGCTGCTGTTCAACCATGAACCCATGTTCTACCTGTCGATCGCGCTGCTGCTGCTGACCGGCTGGTTCCTGACCCGCACCCGCGCCGGCTTGATCCTGAAGGCGGTGGGGGAGAACCATGACGCCGCCCACGCGATCGGCCACAAGGTCGTCCTGATCCGCCTGCTGGCCCTGGCCTGGGGCGGTGCCCTCGCCGGCCTCGGCGGCGCCTACCTGTCGATTGCCCGCACGCCGCTCTGGTCGGAGGACATGACCGCCGGGCGCGGCTGGATCGCGCTGGCCATCGTCGTGTTCGCGGGCTGGCGGCCCGGCCGGGCACTGATCGGTGCCTACCTGTTCGGCGGTGTCACGATCCTGCAACTGCACGTGCAGGGACTGGGCGTGGCGATCCCGTCGCAATACCTCTCGATGCTGCCCTACCTGGTGACCATCGCCGTGCTGGTCGCGATCTCCGCCAATCCGACGCGTCAGGCATTGCGGGCACCGGGCAGCCTGGGGCGCACGTTTCATGCGCAGGGTTGAGGCAACGGTCATCGGCATCAATGGCATTTCCGCCCGCCGGAGAAATCGAATAGGCTTCCGGCATGGATGAAGCGAACCCCTCCTTCGAAGGTTTCTTCCCGGTCCCGGACTGGGCCAGGCACCGCCGTACCTGGATGGCATGGCCCACCGATCCGACCGAGATGCCGGGTGGCCTGCTGGAAAGCCGCGTCGCCTTCGCGCACATCGCCCGTGCCATCGCCAGGTTCGAGCCCGTGCGCATGATCGTGCCCGCCGTGGACGCCCGGGAAACCGCCCTGACCCTCGGCCCGGCGGTGGAACTGCTGGAACATGATGTCGCGCATGGCTGGATCAGGGACCTGGCACCGACTTTCCTGACCAGCGAACTGGGCCGGATGAAGGCCGTGGCGTGGAAGTTCAACGGCTGGGGCGGCCGCCATATCGTGCACGAGGAAGACCACGGTTTCGCCGAGGAACTGGTGCGCCTGATGCAGGTTCCCTATTACCGCGGCCCCGTGGTGCTGGAAGGGGGCGCGGTCCAGACCGACGGCCTGGGCACGGCGCTGGTCAGCGAGCAGACCGTGATGAGTCCCAACCGCAATCCCCTGGTCGGCAAGCGCGACATCGAAGAGATCCTGATGAACTTCTTCGGCATCGTCCGGGTTGTCTGGCTGGGTGAAGGCATCAGCGGCCTGGTCGGCGGCGGCGGACATGTGGGCCGGTTCTGCCGGTTCCTGGCCCCGGGACGGATCGCACTGCATTCACCCGAAGATCCCGAACACCCCGATTTCCGCGCCATGCAGGACAATGTGGAGCGCCTGCGGCACGCGACGGACCCGTTCGATCGCCCGTTCGAGGTGATGGAGATTCCTGTCCCCGACGCCATCCGTCCCGCATCGCTGACCTATGCCGGTTTCTACCTGGCCAACGGGGCTGTGCTGGTGCCGAAGTTCAATGACCCGCAGGACAGCCGCGCCTTCGACCTGATCGCCGGGGCCTTCCCCGACCGGGTGGCCGTTGCCGTGGACGGGGAAGTCGTCGGCGGGGCCATCCACCACATGGCGCTGGGCGAGCCCGAGGGAAATCACCTGGCGGAATGACGCCGGGACCAGGACAAGCAAGAAGAACACGAAAAACAGGGGGATACGGGACATGACGGGACGATTGCAGGGCAAGCGGTGCTTCATCACGGCAGCGGCACAGGGGATCGGCCGCGCAACGGTCGAGGCTTTCGTGGCGGAGGGCGCAAGCGTCGTCGCCACCGACGTGAACGGCGAGAAGCTGGCCGAACTGAACGGCCTCGCCGGGGTCGAGACCCATGTGCTGGACGTCACGGACCTGGACCAGATCGAAGCCATGGCGGCGCGGGTCGGCGCGGTCGACGTGCTGTTCAACTGCGCCGGCTACGTGGATCACGGCTCTCTGCTGGAAACCGACCTGAAGGGTTGGGACTTCAGTTTCGAACTGAACTGCCGCGCCATATTCATGGTGTCCAGGGCGTTCCTGCCGGCCATGCTGGCCAATGGCGGCGGGTCCGTCATCAACATGGCCTCGGTCGTGAGTTCGGAAATGGGCGTGGTCAACCGCTGTGCCTACGGCGCGACCAAGGGCGCGGTGATCGGCTTCACCAAGTCGGTCGCGGCGGACTACATCGGCGAGGGCATTCGCTGCAACGCGATCTGCCCGGCCACCGTGCAGACCCCGTCACTGGACGACCGCATCAACGCGTTCGACGACCCCGTGCAGGCACGCAAGGACTTCGTCTCGCGGCAGAAGATGGGGCGCCTTGCCCGGGCCGATGAAATTGCCTCGCTGGCGCTGTTCCTTGCCGCCGATGAAAGCCAGTACATCACCGGGCAGGCCATGGTCATCGACGGCGGCATGCACCTCTGACGGGCAGGCAAGAAGCACCGGACAGGAGCCTGGGCCATGGATCTGGCGCACTGGATTGAAGGCTGGGCCGCACAGGCACCGGACAAGCCCGCCATCGTGGCGGACACCGGCATGCTGACCTATGCCGACTTCGCGGCGGCGATCGATGTTGCCTCCCGCGCGCTGGTCCACCGGCTGGGGGTTCGCGGCGGCGACCGCGTGGCCCACCTGGGGGAGAATTCGGTCGCGCAGATCGTGCTGTTCTTCGCCTGCGCCCGTGTCGGGGCGAGCCTGGTGACCCTCAACTGGCGCCTGGCCCCGCCGGAGCACGGGTTTCAACTGGACGACAGCGGCGCGTCGGTACTGTTCGCGGACCCGGCCTTCGTTGCCCACGCCAATGCCATCCCCGACGCCCTGCCGGACATGCAACGCCTCAGCCTGGGTGACGCCGAACCCGGCTGGGCGGACTGGAAATCCTGCCTGGAGAACGCGGCAACCAGCCCGCGGATCACGCCACGGGCGACTTATGAGACACCGGTCCTGCTGGTCTATACCTCCGGCACCACCGGGCGTCCGAAAGGGGCCGTGCTGACCCAGGGCAACGTGTTCTGGAACGCGGTCAACGCCACCCATGCGCATGACATGACCAGCGCGGACCGGGTGCTCACCAACCTGCCGCTGTTCCACGTCGGCGGGTTGAACAACCAGACCACGCCCGCGTTCCACGCCGGGGCAACCGTGTTCCTGCAACCGCGTTTCGACCCCGCGATGACCCTTGCGGGTATCGAGAGCCATCGCCCGACCCTGGCGCTGGCGGTACCGGCAATGATGCAGGCCCTGACCGACCACCCGGACTGGGCCACGACGGACCTGTCATCGCTGCGCCTGGTCATGGCCGGGTCCACCACGGTCCCCACCGCGCTGATCGAACGGTTTCACGCCCGCGGCGTTCCGGTCGGGCAGATCTACGGCTCCACGGAAACCTCGCCGCTGGCCATTGTCCTGCGTGCCCAGGATGCGCTGTCGCACGTGGGATCCTGCGGCAGGCCCGCCGTGCATGTGCAGGTCAGGGTGGTCGACGCGGGGGGCAACGACGTGCCGGACGGGCAGCCAGGGGAGTTGCTGGTGCGTGGCCCGAGCGTCTTCGGCGGCTACTGGCAGAACGACGCCGCCACGGCGGACGCCTTCGTCGAGGGCGGCTGGTTCCGCATGGGCGACATCGGACGGCGTGATGCGGAAGGCTTCTTCCGTATCGAGGACCGGGCGAAGGACGTGGTGATTTCGGGCGGGGAGAACATCTACCCCGCCGAACTGGAACAGGTTCTGGCCGCCCATGCCGACCTGGCCGAATATGCCGTTGTCGGGCGTCCGGATCCACGCTGGGACGAAGTGCCGGTGATCGTCGCCGTGCCGCATCCCGGCCAGGACATCGACCGCGCGGCCCTGCTCGGCCTGTTCGAAGGTCGCCTGGCCCGTTTCAAGCACCCGAAGGACGTCATCATCGTCGAAGCCCTGCCCCGCAATGCGCTGGGCAAGGTGCTGAAATACGAACGGCGGGCGATGCTGGCGGTCGCATGAACCCTATGCCCCGGGCAAGGCGCGAGTGATGCTGTTCCGCAGGAGTCGCCCCCGCGGGCTGACCCGGTGGACCGTGCCTTCGGTTTCAACCAGCCCGTCGTCGGCGAGCCGCCGCCATGCGTTCGCATCGATGACGTCGGCCAGCACCTGTCCGCCGGTACGGGCTTGAAACATCCCCGCCTTGATGCCTTCGGACAGGCGCAGGCCCATCATCAGGGCTTCCTCGGCCTGTTCGGATGCGGGTACCGCGCGGCCTTCCTGCAGCCCGATGCCATGGGCCTCGACCGCTTCCAGCCAGACCTCCGGCTTGCGGTGATTGGCCGTGGCCTGGCGCTGACCATCGCGCAGCACGGGGCGGCCATGCGCCCCTGGCCCGACCCCGATCCACGAACCGTACTGCCAGTAGAGCAGGTTGTGGCGACAGGCACCGCCGGGCCTCGCGTGGTTGGATGTCTCGTAGGCCGGCAGCCCGGCATCGGCGGTCATCTCCGCCGTCAGGTCGAACAGGTCAGCCGCATGGTCGTCGTCCCTGGGATCGAAGCCACCCCGGCGCACCTGTCCCGCGAACCCCGTGTTGGGTTCGATGGTCAACTGGTAGGGCGACAGGTGATCCACGCCCAGCCCCAGG
>CAJYBQ010000184.1 GCA_913064755.1 uncultured Alphaproteobacteria bacterium | reverse complement strand
GGCACAATGGTTACCCGGGTCAAGCCCGGGCACGCCGTCAGGATGTGGGACGAGGGCAACGCCACCCCACCACGGCGCACGCGGACTTGATCCGCGTGCCCAGCCTTCCGGCGGTTGAGCGACACCATGGGTACCCGGGTCAAGCCCGGGCACGCCGTCCGGGTGTGGGTTGGGGCGCCACCACCCCACCACGGCGCACGCGGACTTGATCCGCGTGCCCAGCCTTTCGGCGTTCGAGCGGCACCATGGGTACCCGGGTCAAGCCCGGGCACGCCGTCGGGGGGTGGGAGGAGTCGTCGGCGTTGGCTGTCACCGACCGCCAAGGCGGGGTCCGCGCCTTGCCGGGTCAATCCTTCGCCTGCCCGGCACTCCAGGCGGTAGTCAGGTCACGCCGCCCCAACACCCTCACCACGGCGCACGCGGACTTGATCCGCGTGCCCAGCCTTTCGGCGTTTGAGCGGCACGCTGGGTACCCGGGTCAAGCCCGGGCACGCCGTCTGTTTGTGGGATGGGCCGACCTGATCAACGGCTGCCAACGCTCTCACCACCACCCCACCACGGCGCACGCCGTCGAGGTCCGGTGTGGCAGGTGTTGCCTCAGGCGGCGCGGGCGGCGTCGGTGAAGACCTGCCATTTCTCGACCGGGTCGCCCTCCGGCACCGGGTAGTAGTAGGCGATGCGGTCGACGACGCCGGTATAGCGTTCCTTCGCGATCCGCCCGGCGTCCTTCAGATTGCCGACGACGGCGACCTGTTCGACGATCCGGTCGGGGATCTTCGCCGCCATCTGGTCCATCTGGCCGGAGCGCATCATCTGGCTGAGTTCCTTGCCCAGCGCCCCTTCGCCGATGTGTTCCAGCACTGCTCGGTAGTTGGGGGTGGAGCCGTAGAACGCGATCTGCATGCGCACGTCCTCCACCGCCTTGTCGATCTCCGCCTGGGTCTCGCCGGAGGCGATCATGACCATGGTCTGGACTTCCATGTCGTCCACCGACCTGCCGCGGGTCCTTGCCCCCGCATCGATCGCCGGGCGCACCACGTCGCGCAGATAGCCGATGGTGTGGATCGGGTGGGCATGGAAGCCGTCGGCACATTCGCCCGCCGCGCGGCACATCCGCTCGTTCACCCCGGCGAGATAGATCGGGATGTCGGGGCCTTCATTGGGGCCGGGGTTGAAGAAGGGGTTCATCAGGGTGAACTGGTAGAACTCGCCGCGATAATCCGGCTTGGTATCGTTCTGGAAGGTGTCCCAGATCGCGCGCAGGCAATGCACGTAGTCGGTGATGCGCTTGGCGGGCTGGTCGAACGGCATGGAAAAGCGGCGTTCGATATGCGCGCGCACCTGCGTGCCGATGCCCAGGTGGAACCGACCGCCCGACAGCCGCTGCACGTCCCAGGCACTCTGCGCCATGGAGAACGGGCTGCGCCCGAAGGCGACGGCGATATTGGTGCCGAGATGGATGTCCTTGGTCGCCGCACCCGCCAGGATCAGCGGCGTGAAGGCGTCCTGCCCGGCCTCGAAGGTCCAGATCGCGTCGAAACCCATCTTCTCCAGCTGCTGCGCATGCGCGCCAACCCGCTGGAAATCAAACCCACGCAATTGCGTATCGACTTTCAGTGTCATCGTTCATTCCTCCCCAGAACTGTTTCGCCATTGTCGGATTTGGGAGGCACGGGACGCAAAGGAAAAATCCGCGTCAGGATTTCAGGCGGAACAGAACGACGCGGATCCGCCAGAGCAACCTGCCTTCGCGGGCATACCTGAAACCGTTGGCGATCCGGCGTCCCAGGGTGGCGAGGGACAGGCGCAGCCGGGTCAGCATCAGGGTGACGCGCCCGGCCCGCGCGGCGGCGTCTGCGTCCAGCGCATAGCCCTTGGCCGGCAAGACCTCTGCGGCACCTGCCTGGCTGAGGGCGATCTCCACCGCGCTCAGTTCCGTCCGCCAGGCCTCGATCCGGTCGGCCCGGGGCTTGCGCACCAGGTTCTGGTGCAGGTGCCGCTGCCCCTCCGGGATGCGTTGCAGGTAGGCTTCACCGTCCATTTCCCCCGGCGTCTGCAGCGGGGGCAGACCGTCGCGCATCATGAAGGCACGGATGGCGGCGGTGGTCGCGTCGTAGTCGGTGATCAGGTCCTCGTAGCGGACCTCCATCAGGTCCGGCCCTGCCACCCGGTCGACCCGCCGCGCATTTGCCGCCCAGCGTTTCGCCGCGTCGTAGGCGTCTTCGTTCATGGCGGTCGCGGTTTCCGAACCCATTGACTGCTTCTGGCTGCCGAAGACACCGCGCGGATCGCGGATGATGTGCAGGTAGCGCGCATCGGGGCTGGCCTGTCGCAGGCGGGCGATATGGTGGGTCAGGCGGGTGCCCTTGACCAGGTAATAGGGGATGTCCCGGCCCTGGAAATACAGGTCGAGGACGGCACGCAGGACGCTGTCGAAGCCGGCGGGCCGGGGCAGGGCACCGAGTGTCTCACGCAGCGCGGATTCACTGATTCCCCATTCCTGGAACTTCCGCTCCGCCACGAAGATGCGCACCATCCGGTCCAGGTCGGCGTCATCGCGCAACACCGGGCCGGATTCCAGCAGATCGGCGAAGGTCTCGGTCTCGATCGTGACGCCGACTTCCTCGTGCAGGTCGAGGCGACTGGCCAGGAATGTCGATCCGGACCGGTTCTCGTACATCAGGAAGATGATCTGTCGATTTTCAAGTGGTGTTTTCATCGTCTGCGCAACATAGCCTTCAGGGCGGACGGCGTCAGCGTCCTCGGATCGGGGAGGGACAGCGCACCGGTCAGCCGCCAGGCGAACCACGTGTGCAGCAGCATGCGACCGGTGATGGTGCAGGCCGTGACGACGGCCACACCCTCCATCCCGTGATCTTCGACGACCAGCACGTTGGCAATGACATTGACCACCAGCGCACCCAGCGTCAGGCCCGACATCAGGTTCTGATTCCCGGTCATCTGCAGCATCATGCCGGGCGACCCGACCACCGCGCTGACCGTCTGACCGGCGGCGAGGATGATCAGGACCGTCGCCCCGGCGCCATAGGGGGCGCCGAACAGCGTGACCAGGATGGGTTCGGCCAGGAACAGCACGATCAGGAACATGGGCACGGAGACCACCGTGGACCAGGTCGCGGCGGTCCGCGCCAGCCGCTCGAAATCCCTCACCCTGCCCTGGGCATGCATCGATGCCAGCAGTTGCGGCAGGGCGATGTTGATGACGCTGAGGGCGAAGAGGACGAGGTTCGTCACGCGCACCGTCGCGCCGTAGAACGCCACCTCCTCTGCCGGGCGATAGAGGCTCAGCACCCAGACGTCGGTTGCCTTCAGCACCATGGCACCGGCGCTGTGGACCAGGATGGGGGCGGACAGGATGGCAAGCCGGCGCATGTCCATCAGTTCGGGGCTGCCGGGGCTGCCGCTGTCCGGCCCGCCGCTGTGCCGGCGGGTGAACCGCAGGCAGACCAGCAGTGCCGCCAGGGCGACCAGGGCGGAGGCGGCGGCATAGAGTTGCACCGTGTCGCGCACGTCGAAGCTGCCGGACCCGAGCAGGACGGCCAGGGCGACGGCGAAGACGATGGCTTCGCGCGGGGCGCTGAGCAGCAGGGCCCCGGCGCGGGTCCGGCCGACACCCCGCAGGTAGGCGGCACCGGTCTCCTCCGCCGCGCGGGTCAGGCTGACCAGGCAGACCAGCCCGCCGATGATCCAGCCGAGCGGGCGGCCGAACAGATGCGTCTCCAGCCCCGGCCACAGCAGCAGGAACAGGATGGTCACGACGACGGCCATGGCGAGGTAGAGCTTCACGATGGCGCGGAACAGGCTGCGGGCCTGGTCCCAGTCCCCGACGCCGCCCGCGATGCCCGCCAGCTTTATCACGCCGGTCTGCATGCCGAAGCTCTGGATCATCGCGCCCACGGCCATGATCTGGGCAAACACGGTGTAGAAGCCGAAGTCAGCCGGGCTCAACAGCCGTGTCAGCACCATGGCGACCGCGATGTTCAGGACGCCCAGCGATGCCCGGTTCACCAGTCCGAACAACGCCCCGTACCGCAAGCGGCGGAAGGCGGAGACTTGCTGTGATGGGCGGTCGATGGCGGGAAACTCCAGCATGCGGGCGATTCAGGACCCGAGAATCAATTGCCTCGGCCCGCCTGTCCAGCAGTGTCTGTGGCGGTCTCAGCCTCGCAGGCGATCCAGGCGGATACGATGACGGTTGTCTGTAAGCCTGATCACGCCGCCGATGACGGCGACAATCAGACCCAGCCCGGTGGCCCCGGCGATCAGGAACATGACCATCAGCTGGTAGCGCACCGCCTGCGACGGATCGGCCCCGGCCAGGATCTGGCCTGTCATCATGCCGGGCAGGGCGATGATGCCGGTGGCGGTCATGGCATTGATGATTGGCACCAGGCCGGCCGTTGCGGCGCGGCGCATCGCGGGTTTCATGGCCTGCCAGCGGCTGATACCGGTCAGCAGATGTGCCTCGATCCCCCGGCGTCGGGCCGTGACCTCCCCGGTCAGGGCGTTCAGGCCCAGCGCGATGCCGGTCATGGCATTCCCCGGCGTCAGGCCGAAGAGGGGAGTGGGATGGCGTGGCGAGTACCAGGGCTCCGGCGCGAGCTGGATGGTCAGGGCGAAGACGGTGACGATCGCGGATCCCATCAGCATGGTCGTCGCGCCCAGTCCGTAGCCCCAGAAGCCGCCGAAGGGCCGTTCCTGCCGGGCCATGATCTCGTAGCCCGCGACCGCCACCATGAAGCTCATGACGCCGAAGGTCAGCCAGGCGGAGGCACTGTTCAGCACCACCTCAAGCACCAGGCCGACCAGCGCCAGCTGCACGGTCATGCGCACCGCCGCCACCGCCATGCGGCGCACGAACCCCAGTTGCAGGGCCAGGGACAGGCCGGCATTCACCACCAGGAAGATGGCGGCCAGCATGACGGCGCCATTGCCGGGATCGATGGTCATGTGCCCGTCCCCGCAGGGTCGGGCTGGTCGCCCCCGATACGTCCCCTGACGATCTCGAGGCGCTCAAGTCCCAGTCGGCGGGCCTGTTCGGGGTCGTGGGTCGCCATGATCAGCACCAGCCCGGCGGCAAGCATCGGGTCGAGCAGTTCCTCGACCAGCGCACGATTGTCCTCGTCCAGCGCGGCGGTCGGTTCGTCCAGCAACAGGGCCTCCGCGTTCCGCGACAGGCCCAGCGCGAGGGCGAGCCGCTGACGTTCCCCGGTGGAGAGCTGTTCGACGGGTTGCTCCGGCCTTATGTGTGACAGCCCCAGCACCCGGCGCAGGTCGGCGCTGCGGTCTTCGCCGGGGTCGCCCAGGTGATCGCCCACCCGCTCCCCCCACCAGCCCGGCTCCGCCGGTACATAGGTGATGCGGCGACGCCATTCCGGGGCAGGCAGGTCGGCGCGCCGGACGCCGTTCAGCCAGATATCGCCCTCGTTGCGGTCCAGGTCGACGATGGCACGCAGCAGGCTGGACTTGCCGCTGCCCGATGCGCCGACCAGCGCCACGGGCCGCCCGGGCAGGACGTGAACCCCCGAGACGTCGATGATGGCAGAGGTCAGGCGGCGGATTTCCAGCCCGCCGGGATGCGCCGCTGCTTCGGTCGAACCCGTCATCGAAACCTGCCTCCCCCGACCTGCCGTGATCCCGCCTGGATGCAGGATAGCCGAAGCGGGCCGTGCAGGGAGGTGGTTCGACACACAAGCCCGTGTGGTCAGCGACACGTTGGGGACTTGCGAGCGGGGGCGCGGTTCCTGTACTTCCTGCGCAACGATGCAATTCCACGTTTTGAAGGGGCCGAGGGCGCATGGACAAGGACAAGATCAACAAGGTGGTGCTGGCCTATTCCGGTGGGCTGGATACCTCGGTCATCCTGAAATGGCTGCAGACGACCTATGAGTGCGAGGTCGTGACCTTCACGGCCGACCTGGGCCAGGGCGAGGAACTGGAACCGGCCCGGGCCAAGGCGGAACTGATGGGGATCAAGGAGATCTACATCGAGGACCTGCGCGAGGAATTCGTGCGCGATTACGTGTTCCCGATGTTCCGCGCCAACGCGATCTACGAAGGCACCTACCTGCTCGGCACCTCCATCGCCCGGCCCCTGATCGCCAAGCGCCAGATCGAGATCGCGCGGGAGGTCGGCGCGGACGCGGTGGCGCATGGCGCGACGGGCAAGGGCAATGACCAGATCCGGTTCGAGCTGGGCTATTACGCGCTGGAACCCGACATCAAGGTCATCTCGCCCTGGCGGGAATGGGACCTGACGTCCCGCACCCGGCTGATCGAATTTGCCGAGCAGCACCAGATCCAGATCCCCCGCGACAAGCGTGGCGAGGCACCGTTCAGCCAGGATGCGAACCTGCTGCACATCTCGTCCGAAGGCAATATCCTGGAAGACCCGTGGGAGGAGGCCGATTACGACCTGATCCTGTCACGCATGGTCTCCCCCATGGATGCCCCGGACACGCCGACCGAGATCACGCTGGATTTCGAGAAGGGCGACCGGGTGGCCATCGACCGCGTGCCGCTGTCCCCCGCCGCGCTCCTGCCCAGGCTGAACCAGCTCCGTGGTTCCTATCGCCGCGGCGTGCGCCTCCTCGACGCGAACCGCACGAGCGGTCTGCGGTGCGGCGGCGCTGATGAACCCCCGAGCGTCCTCTTTCTGTCTGCGATTCGCCCTGTGAGCGCG
>CAJYBQ010000183.1 GCA_913064755.1 uncultured Alphaproteobacteria bacterium | reverse complement strand
CCATCCTGGATGTCCTGGTAGCCCTCGAGACCATAGACCAGCGTCGTCCGGTCATGCCCGAGCCAGTCCACCCTGGACCGGTTGTCGGCCCGGAACCCGACCGTGTTCACCTCGCGGACGAGGTTGTCGCCCTGCGCGCCCGCGCCGTTGCCGTCGAGGCGGGTCTCGTCCATGACGGAGCGGGAGAAATAGACCTGGGTATCGAGATCGCCCCGCGGGTTGCCCGACTCGCCGTAGCCCCATCGCCGCCGCGCGGCGTCGCTGTCGATGTCCTTGTCGACCACGTCATCCTCGTCACCGCCCTGCCCGACATTCGGTTCCAGCGCATCATTTCGGAAGGTGAGGAAGGAGAACTCGACCTCGTGCCCCCTGCCCGCGTCCCAGGTTGTCTTGAACAGGCCGGACAGGATGTCATCGTCCGATCGCGTCAGTTCGCTGCCGTCGCCGAGCTTGATGGAACCCGGATCGCGGTAGGTCACGCTGGCGGCGATATCCAGCTCGTCGATGGGCCGGGCAAAGCCGGCCATGCTGACCAGTTCCTCGCGATCCACGGTCTGGTAACCGGTGGAGAACCGCAGGGCGTAGGTCTCGTCGCCCTGCAGGACGTCGGCGGCGTCGAGGGTACGGAAGGCGATGACGCCACCGGTGCCGCCGGAACCGTAGAGGGCGGACGCAGGCCCACGCAGGACCTCCACCTCGCGCAACATGGACGGGTCGATGAAGAACCGGCCATCATGCGCGGCATTCAGGTTCTGGCGCGCACCATCGATCAGGATGACGAGGTCACTGCCGGAAAGACCACGAATACTCGGCGTTTCACCCGTGCGACGGGGACCGCCGGTGAACTCGACATTGGGGATGTAGTTCAGAAGATCATCAGGGGATGATGCCTGGCGCAGATCGATCCGTTCCTGGTCCATCACCGTCACCATGCCGGGGTAGTCCGCAGCCTCGATCGGGGTGCGGGTGGCGGTGACGGAGATCGGCGCCAGCCGCTGCGGCGGTCCGGACTGCTGACCGTCGGATTGTTGGCCGTCGGATTGCTGCAGTTCCTGCTGTTGTTCCGCAGTGTTCGATGCCGAGTTCGATGCCGCCTGTTGCGCTACCGCGGTGCCGCCGTGCAGCACCATCAGTGCCGCCACGGCGACCTGTGTTTGCCAAGCCCTGGCCATGTCATTGCCCTCACATTGATCGGGAAGGACCCTGGCTGGCTGCCTGTGCCCAAGGGGGGCGGGTGGCGGGCTTGGATCGTCAGTTCATCTGGTGGTCGGTTGACCCGCCCGCTCGACCGAACGGGCGGGTCGGTATCATTTCACGAGGATCAGCTTGTTCGCGCCGGTAAGCCTGAGGCGATAGGTTTCGCCACGATGGCGGATCAGCATCTCCCGCGCGTCCCGGAACAGGTCGGCGCTGTCGATCATGCGACCGTCCGGCCGCTCCATGACCGGAACGCTGGGGGGCGGTCGCGATGTCGGGAGATCCGGCACGGGATCAGGACTGCTGAACAACTTCAAAGCCCTCGAACACCGGGTGGCCGAGATAGAGCTTCTTGCGGTCCCCGGCCCCTTCATGGGCGCGACGGAAGGCTTCGGATTTCGTCCAGCCCTCGAATGCCGCGTAATCCTGCCAGACCGTGTGCGAGGAATAGAGCGTCTGCTTCTCGTCGGTGGCGCCCTTCAGCAGCTTGAAATCCACGAAACCCGGAACAGTCTCGAGCTGGCTGTCACGCTCCCTCCAGACCTGCTCGAACGCTGCTTCTTCACCAGGTACGACCTGGAAACGGTTCATCGCGATGTACATGCCCGGGCTCTCCATTGTTGGCATCAGGGAATTGCCGTCTTTATATGCTATTGCGAGTCATTTGCAATACGGAAACGGATCAATGCAGCCCCGTGACCAGCGGGGGTGTCGCGACCATCTTCACCGACGGCATCAATGCAGCGTGCAGGGCGCGGAGCCGGACGAAGACATGTGACCTGCACGGCCCTCCCCGTTCGCGCCATCCAGCCCCAGAGAACCCGCGAAGATTTCCAGCGCGGATATGGACAGCCGCGCGGCCGCCGGTTGCTGCCACTGCCACAGGATATCGATCGCGGCACCTATTCCACCCTGCCGCATCGCGCCAAGCGCACCGAGGAAGCTCTGCTCGTCATCGCTGAGCACCTGGTAGCAAAGGCAGTTGATCTCGATGGGGCGTCGCGCACCCTTCGACGCGTTGTGCAGGATCGCGTCCAGCGCCCGCCAGTCGACATGCTCCGGCCCCTCGGCCAGGCAGGACTGGATGGTCCGCAGCGCGGGAACGCCCGACTTGTGCGCGGCCACCCAGACACGCATCGCGAAGACGATCATCAGGTCCAGCCCCGGTGACAGCCAGACCGGCACGCTCTCGCCGTGAATAGTGTCCCGAAAGGCCGCCAGTCGCTGGAAATGATCGGACGGCGGCTGGCGACGGAACAGGTCCGCGATGCCCTTCAGACCTTCGGAAAGCGACCGCCTGCGCTCGGCATCCCGGCCGGCCAGCCCGGTGATCAGCCGTCTGGCGTTTTCCGCCTCGCCACGTCGACCGGACGCGTAGGCCCCCAGCAGGATGTCCTCAAGGTGGGTCGAATAGGCGGCACCGACCGGCGCGAGGTCGCGGTCATGACGCGCCAGGACCCGCGTCAGCCGGTCGATGCTCTCCGCCGCAAGGGTTGCACCCGACCGCGAGAACGTCGCCGCCAGTTCCATCCCCATCACGTGATCCGAACCATCGCCCTTGATCCGGTGGCGGACGGCCCAGAGCAGGAATTGCAGTTCGAATGCTGAAGCAGAGGGGTTCTCGGACATGGTCGGGGCCATCGCAATGCATGTAAATGATACTCATTCGCATCATCTAGCCTGCACGAACATCGCACCGATGCCAATAGCTATTGAGTTTCATTCTCAATTTGAGGGGATAGACAGGTCGTTGACCGAAACTCGACGTCGGATCATCTGACACGCGGGGGTGCTTGTCGCATTGCCCGGATCCCGGGCGTTGGTCCCGTAACGTTCGGGCAGCGTCGGTCTGCTGTCAGCGGTACCCCAGGGCTTCGCGATTGGCGGCACGCGCACGGCCGTATTCCATCACCCGCGCAACATCCGCGGCAATGTCTTCGCCGTGGCTGCGGGCCAGGCAATAGAACATGGCGTCGATCCCCAGGGTGACGCCACCGCTGGAGACGATGCCGCCATCATCGACAATCGCCGCATGCTCCGTTGCCATGCGCGACGACAGCATCTGCAGTGGCGAGACCTCACCCTCGTAGACCTCGTGCTTGGTGGTCACGCGACGCCCTTCGAGGCGTCCCGATGCCTCCAGGATCATCGCACCGGTGCAGATCGCCGAAAGGCGCGCGCTGCTGGAAGCCAGGTAGGCCAGAGTTGCAGGGTCGGACGCGCCATCGACCCAACCGGGCCCGCCCGTGACGCTCAGGTCCGTGAACTGCTGCGCCTCGGCAAAACCATTTCCGGTCGTGACGGCCAGTCAGCCGGCACAGGCAACCGGGCCTTCCCTGCGGGCGCCACCCAGGACCGGGAGGCCCGCGACGGTGCGGCGCGCCATGGACAGGACACCGAACGTGGCACCGACGTCGATGGGTTCGACGCCGTCATAGAGCAGTATTCCATACATCCCGGAATCCCCGGTCAGGTGTCTTCAAAACCCTTCTGACTCGGATCCGCCTCGAATCCCGCCGTGTTCTTGAAGATGTTGGGCTTGCGGTAGATGGCCAGCAGGACCGCACCTTCGTCGGAATGGGTCTCGTGAAACGAACCGGGTTTCCGCCAGACATATTCGCCCGCCTTGCAGATTCCGTCGTGGTCGTAGAACGATCCTTCGAGCACGAACGACTGCTCGATCTCCGGATGCTTGTGGAACGGCAAGGTCGCGCCGGGACTCCACTTCAGCAGGCAGGTCAGTTCACCGGCTTCCTTGTTCTCGTAGAGCACCTTGATCTGGATGCCTTCGAACTGGCTCGGCTTCCAGTCCATGTCGTCCGGCACGACGTAGGTCGACCCGCCAATCGTTGGCGCGATACTGGATTTCTTCCCTGTCGATGCAATCGCCTGGCCCATGATGAAGTCCCTCCGAATTCAATGAGAAGCTTGGTTCCCTTGGGGTAAACCTTCCGCCGAAACCGGCCGGTGGTCAAGGTTCCGGCGACCGTGTCACCCGTCACAGCATCGGGGCGGCCGGACCTGGCACCCTGCCTCACCACCCCGGCGCGGACTTTTGGCAGCGCCCGGGGCACGATCCCGCTATCGTGCAGCGATGCGGCCCGTTGGCCGACGGGGAGCGGGAGGTCCGCCCCGCGCGTTGCGTGATCGGGCGGCCTGTTGCAGAGCCGTTTGACAGTCTATGGATGCACGATGATGACCATTGATCAGATGATCCTTTTCGCCCTCTTCGGCGGCGTCTTCGCGATGCTGCTCTGGGGCAGGTTCCGCTATGACCTGGTGGCGTTCTCGGCGCTCCTGCTCGCCGTAGTCCTCGGGGTCGTGCCGACCGCGGAGGCCTTCTCGGGTTTCGGCCATCCGGCCACGCTGGTCGTCGCCCTGGTGCTGATCGTCTCCGCCGGCCTGGTGCGGTCGGGTGCCGTCTTCCTGATCACGCGGACGCTGGTCGACCCGGGACGCGGGCTTGGCGCACACATCGCCTTCATGGGTGGAATCGGCGGCGTGCTCTCGGCCTTCATGAACAATGTCGCGGCCCTGGCGCTGCTGATGCCGGTCGATGTCCAGACCGCGCGCAAGGCCGGGCGGCTGGCGCGCCTGTCGCTGATGCCGCTGTCGTTCTGCACGATCCTGGGGGGCATGGTCACGCTGATCGGCACCCCGCCGAACATCATCATCGCCGCGATCCGCGAGGACCAGCTGGGCGAGAGCTACGGCATGTTCGATTTCGCGCCCGTCGGCGGCGTGGCCGCGATTGCGGGGCTGCTCTTCGTGGCGCTGATCGGCTGGCGGATGATCCCGAAATCGGAGGGCAAGGGCGCCCTGGCCGAAGCCGAGCAGAACGCGAAGGCCTATACGGCCGAACTCTCGGTGCCGGAGAAATCCGACCTGATCGGCAAGCGCCTCTTCGACCTCTACGACGGGGCGGAGAAGAACGACGTCGCCATCCTGGGACTGATCCGCGACGGCAAGCGGCGCTACGGAACGCAGCGCAACACCTCGCTGATGGCAGGCGATGCGATTGTCCTGGAAGCACGGCCCGAGGCCCTGGACGAATTCCGCGCGGCGCTGTCGCTGGATTTCACCGACGGCGCGGACCACGAAAGCCTCAGCGCCGCCGGCGAGGGGCTGACCGTGACCGAGGTCGTGGTACCGGAAGGCGCGCGCATCGCGGGCCAGACTGCGCGTGGACTGGGCCTCGCATGGCGGCACAGCACCGTGCTTCTCGGCATTTCCCGCGAAGGACGCCAGTTGTCGAAGGAAGTACGCCAGACCGTCGTGCTGCCCGGTGACATCCTGTTGCTGCTGACGCCCGAGGGCGACGGGGACACGGTATCGGACTGGCTCGGCGTCCTGCCGCTGGCCGACCGGGGGCTTGGTGTCACCGATTCGGGCAAGGTCTGGCTCGCCATCTCAATCTTCGGTGCCGCTGTGGCCGCCGCTTCGTTCGGGCTGATCTACCTGCCCATCGCGCTCGGCATCGTCGTCGTGGCCTACCTGCTGACCGGCATTCTCAGCCTGTCGAACATCTACGAACAGGTGGAATGGCCCGTCGTCGTGCTGCTGGGGTCGATGATCCCGCTTGGTGCCGCGCTGGACAGTGCCGGCGGCACCGCCCTGATCGCCGGTGGCCTGCTGGACCTCACCGCAGGCTGGCCGGCATGGGCGGTCCTGACGGTGCTGATGATCGTCACGATGTCCCTGTCGGACGTCCTGAACAACACCGCCACGGCGATCGTCGCCGCGCCCATCGGAATCCAGATGGCGCAGAGCCTGGAGGTCAGCCCCGACCCGTTCCTGATGGCCGTTGCGGTCGCCGCGTCCTGCGCCTTCCTGACGCCGATCGGACACAAGAACAACACGCTGATCCTGGGTCCCGGCGGCTATGCCTTCGGCGACTACTGGCGCATGGGGCTGCCGCTGGAGGTCATCGTGGTCGCCGTGTCGATCCCGATGATCCTGCTGGTCTGGCCGCTGTAGGCTGATCGCCCACCCGACGCCGGTGCCTCAGTCGTCGGCGACGAATGTCTGGCGCTGCTGCCCCAGTCCCTCGATCCCCAGCGTCACGACGTCGCCGGGCTTCAGGTACTGCTGCGGGTTCATGCCCATGCCGACGCCCGGCGGGGTGCCGGTGGAGATGATGTCGCCGGGATGCAGGGTCATGAAGCGGCTGAGGTAGGACACCAGGTGCGCGACGCCGTAGATCATGGTGGCCGTGGAGCCGGCCTGGTCGCGCTTTCCGTTCACGTCCCGCCAACTCGCCAGCGCCCGCGGCTCTGTACTGCAAAGGCATGCCGTGTGTGAAATTCTTGGGTGGTGGGTGGAACGGCTTTCCGATCACACAGCACTCTGGTACTGAAGCAGGCCGTGAGTCGTCGAAGAGCACGTAGCTGGTCCCATTGGTCGCAGCGGCGTTTGCGTTGATGAACGAGCATCCGAAGTTGTTGGAGGTGAATGGCCCGAACACTGGGATGCAGTACGAATCGTAAGTCTCCCTCATGGAGCGCACTTCAGAGTTGACCACATGGTAGTAGGTTTTGCCGCGGGTTACGTTC
>CAJYBQ010000182.1 GCA_913064755.1 uncultured Alphaproteobacteria bacterium | reverse complement strand
CGTTCTTTTCCCGTCCTTCGAGCAGGCGGCGCACTGTCGGCTCCAGATAGGTCTGGTACAGACCGGCGATACCGTTCGGGAACGCCATCACAACCCCGATGAACAGGGCGCCCATGGCAAACAGCCAGACTTCGGGAAGACCTTCGGAAAAGATCGTCTTCGCGTAGTTGACCAGCAGGGTTCCGTAAATCGCGCCAAACAGTGACAACCGGCCGCCGACGGCGCAGTAGATCACCATTTCAATCGACGGGACGATGCCGACGAAGGACGGCGACATGAAGCCGACCTGGAGCGTGAACATCGCACCGCCGACCGAGGCGAATCCCGCACCGGCGCAGAACACGAACATCTTGAACCGGGCGACGTCGTAGCCGGAGAAACGCACCCTGTTCTCCTGGTCGCGCATGGCAATCAGGATGCGACCGAGCTTCGACTTGCGGATCAGCTGGGCCAGCACGAGGCAGACAAAGAGCAGCCCGCCGTTGACGAAGTACAGGATGTCCTTGGCGCTGTCGGTGCGGATGTCCCAGCCCTGCAGCGTCCGCAGGTCCGTGATGCCGTTCACGCCGCCGGTATAGCCCTGCTGACCGATGATCAGGATGGTCAGGATCGCGGCCAGCGACTGGGTGATGATGGCGAAATAGACGCCACCGACCCGCCGGGTGAACATCGCGTAGCCAATGACGAACGCGAAGGCGACCGGCACCGCCACGACGGCGAAGAGAGTGAACGTCAGGGAATGGAACGGTTCCCACCACCAGGGCAGCGCTGTCAGCTGGTTCCAGTC
Organism: uncultured Alphaproteobacteria bacterium; assembly: GCA_913064755.1. Classification (GTDB taxonomy): domain Bacteria; phylum Pseudomonadota; class Alphaproteobacteria; order Minwuiales; family Minwuiaceae; genus Minwuia. Next base: position 5,977 of record CAJYBQ010000182.1, on the reverse strand, counting down.
CATGAAGTCGGGAATGCCCGGGGTGGACTGGATGGCGGTATTCTCGGGCGTGGAGGCTTCCAGCTTCAGGAACATGGCCATGCAGTAGCCGCCGAGCCCGAAGAAGACGCCCTGGCCGAGGCTCAGGATACCCCCGGCACCCCAGCAGAGCACCAGGCCGATGGCGACGAAGGCATAGGTCAGATACTTGCCGAACAGGTTGAGGCGAAAGGTGTCGAGCGCCACGGGCAGGACCAGGAAGATGATCGTGGCCAGGACGGCCAGCCCCAGGAACTCGGCGGGCGAAAACAGGCGATTGGATGTCGCGTTCATCACATGCGTTCCTTACTTGCGGAGCTTGAGAGCGAAGAGACCCTGGGGCCGGACCATCAGGATTCCGACGACGGTCAGAAGGGTCAGCACCTTGGCCATGGACCCGGAGAGGAAGAACTCCATCACCGATTGCGCCTGGCTGATCGAGAGCGCGCTGGCGATCGTGCCGACCAGGCTGCCCGCACCGCCGAAGACGACGACCAGGAAGGTGTCGACGATGTAGAGCTGGCCGGCGGTCGGCCCGGTTGACCCGATCATCGTGAAGGCGGAACCGGCGACCCCGGCAACACCGCAGCCGATGCCGAAGGTCAGGCGGTCGGTCCATTCGGTGTTGATGCCGGTGGCGCTTGCCATGACCCGGTTCTGGTTGATCGCCCGCACCTGCTTGCCCCAGGCGGAACGGAACATCATGAAGTAGACGGCCAGCGAGATGGAAATCGCCAGGACCATCACGAAGACACCGTTGATCGGCACCTCGATGAAGTCGGTGAGCGGCAGGGATCCCATGATCCAGTCCGGAATCGTCACGCCGACCTCTCGCGCGCCGAAGACCGAACGATAGACCTGCTGCAGGATCAGGCTGAGGCCCCACGTGGCGAGCAAGGTGTCCAGCGGTCGACGATACAGGTGCCGGATCATCGCCCATTCGACCAGCAACCCGAGCGCCCCCGAGACGATGAAGGCGAGGATCATGGCAATGAAGAAGTAGATGCCGAAGAGAGCGGGCGCGTAGTCCGCGAACACGATCGATGTCAGGTAGGTGACATAGGCACCCAGGATCATGAATTCGCCGTGCGCCATGTTGATGACGCCCATCTGGCCAAAGATGATCGCCAGGCCGAGGGCCATCAGAACAAAGACGGAGAAGAGGATGAGGCCGGCAAAGCCCTGCATCGCGAAGATCGCGACCAGTTCACTGGACGTGTAGCCGTCAAACATTGGGGCCTCCGTTCTTGATTGCAGTCAGAAGTGTCGGGAGCAAGGGCAGGGCGATGACCGGCCCCCCGTTAGGGGAACCGGTCATCGGTCCGGTTACTGGTAGCCCTTGGGGAAGGGATCCGGCTCGACCAGGTCGGGTGTCTCGAAGACCACCTCGTACTGGCCGTCGGGCTTGGCCAGGCCGACGCGCGTCTTGGACCAGAGGTGATGGTTCTCGTGCACCTTCACGTATCCTTCCGGTGCCGAGGTCAGTTCGATCCCCGGCGATGCCGCGCGGACCTTGTCCACGTCGAAGGAACCGGCCTTCTCCACAGCCGCCTTCCAGAGCCACGGACCGAGGTAGGCTGCCTGGGTCACGTCGCCGATGACGATGTCGGAGCCCCACATCTCCTTGAACGCCTTCACGAAGGCGACATTGTTCTCGTTGTCCAGCGACTGGAAGTACTTCATGCAGGCATAGGCGCCCTCGATGTTCTCGCCACCGATGCCGCGAATCTCGTCCTCGGTGACCGAGATCGTCAGCAGCAGCGGCTTCTCCTTGGTCATGTCGATGCCCGCGGCCTTCAGCTGCTTGTAGAAGGCGACGTTGGAGCCGCCGACGACGATGGCGTAGATCACGTCGGGCTTGCGCAGGCGGATCTTGTTGATGACCGAGTTGAACTGCGTGTGGCCGAGCGGGTAGTACTCCTCGCCGACGACCTTCTTGCCCAGGAAGTTCTCGATGTGCTTGCGGGCGATCTTGTTCGACGTGCGCGGCCAGATGTAGTCGGAGCCGAGCAGGTAGAAGGTCTCGGCACCCTTGGTCTTGGACACCCAGTCCAGCCCGGCGATGATCTGCTGGGTCGCTTCCTGGCCGGTGTAGATGACGTTGGGGGACTGCTCCAGGCCTTCGTAGAACGTCGGGTAGTAGAGGAAGCCGTTGTACTGTTCGAAGACCGGCAGCACCGCCTTGCGGCTGGCAGAGGTCCAGCAGCCCATCACCGATGCGACCTTGTCGTTGACCAGCAGCTTCTTCGCCTTCTCGGCGAAGGTCGGCCAGTCCGATGCACCGTCTTCCTGGATGAACTCGATCTTGCGCCCCAGAACGCCGCCCATGGCATTGATCTGCTCGATCGCGAGCTTCTCCGCCTGAACCGAGCCGGTTTCGGAGATCGCCATGGTGCCTGTCACCGAATGCAGGATGCCGACCGTCACGGTATCGTCGGTGACCGCCAGTCCCGTGGTGTTCACTGCGGCGGTGGGATAGTCCTTCGCCAGCAGAATCTTCGGTGCGAAGAGCGATGCGGTGAGGGCCGCGGTGCCGGCCAGCATGGCCCGGCGGCTGACGCCGGAAGCGAGTGTTGCGGGGATCTTGGGATCTGACACGATTGTCTCCTGTTCAGTTTGTTCATCTGGACGGGCCAGGGCTGTGGTGCCCCGCTTGAACAAAGACTGATCAGAATTGCTGCAGTGCAATATGGGTCATATGACGTATGCGCAGGGGCAGTTTTGCCCCTATAGTCAAGCCTGACAGGAAACGAGGGGAATGCGGCCGGGCCTGCTGTTGCTGCAGTGCACAAGCCTCGGTCGAACCACGCTCGGACAAGTTCTCGCCTGCTGGAAAGCGATCCATGTTCTCGAACTACCAGGTAACCTCGAAGAAGCGCCTCTACAACCAGTGGGTCGCCAACGAGACCATGGAGGACTTCGCCCTCCGGTTCACCGCGCGGCGGGCGCGCCGCTGGTCGAACATGCGCGTCGCCAATACCGCGATCGGCTCGATCTCCTTCCTGGCCCTGGAAGCCATCGGTGCCGCCCTGACCCTGACCTACGGGTACGACACCGCCATCTCGGCAATCCTGTTCGTCGGCGCGCTGCTGTTCATCTCGGGCCTGCCCATCAGCTATTACGCGGCACGCCACGGCGTCGACATCGATCTGCTGACGCGTGGTGCCGGCTTCGGCTACATCGGATCAACGATCACCTCGCTGATCTATGCCTCCTTCACCTTCATCTTCTTCGCCCTGGAGGCCGCGATCCTGGCGCTGGCGCTGGAGTTCTGCTTCGGTATCCCGATCCTGCTCGGTTACATGATCAGCGCCCTGGTCGTGATCCCGCTGGCGGCCAACGGGATGTCGCGGATATCCAGCTTCCAGGCCTGGACCCAGCCGCTCTGGGTCGTCCTGCACCTGCTTCCCTTCATCCTGCTCGGGATTGCCGGATACGACTTCCAGGCCTGGTCCGGCTTCGTCGGCAGCGCTGAAGCCGACGGCGGGCCGCGGCTTCTGCTGTTCGGCGCCGCAACAGGCGTCGTCTTCGCCCTGATGGCACAGATCGGCGAACAGGTTGACTACCTCAGGTTCCTGCCGGAACCGCGGACCCGGGCCGAGCGGCGGTCGTGGTGGACGGCCCTGGTTCTCGCCGGTCCGGGCTGGGCCGTGCTCGGCGTCATCAAGATGCTGGCCGGGTCCTACCTGGTGACCCTGGCCCTTGGCGAAGGCGTGCCGCGGGCAGACGCCACCGACCCGGCGTGGATGTACAATGTCGCCTTCAACCAGGTGGTTCCCTGGCCCGAACTGGCCCTGCTGCTGACCGGCGCCTTCGTGATCCTGTCACAGCTGAAGATCAACGTGACCAATGCCTATGCCGGCTCGATCGCCTGGTCCAACTTCTTTTCCCGCCTGACACACAGCCATCCGGGCCGCGCTGTCTGGCTGGTCTTCAACGTGTCGATTGCCCTGATCCTGATGGAACTCGGCGTCTTCCACGGCCTGGAATCGATCCTGGGCCTGTTCTCCCACGTGGCCGTGGCCTGGATCGGGTCGTTGCTGGCGGACCTGGTGATCAACAAGCCGCTCGGCCTCAGCCCCCGCGGGATCGAGTTCCGGCGGGCGCACCTCTACGACATCAACCCCGTCGGACTGGGATCGATGGCCGCGGCGGTGCTGCTGTCGATCGGGGCCTACGCGGGGCTGTTCGGTCCGCTGATCGAGGCCTTTTCCTCCCTCGTCGCCTTCGTTTCCTCCTTCCTGCTGGCACCGCTGATCGCCGTCGCTACCAGGGGCCGCTATTACATCGCGCGCGAGGCCGCCCCGGTTCGGGAGGCGACGACGCAATGCAGCATCTGCGATTACAGCTTCGACCACGAGGACATGAGTCACTGCCCGTTCCACGGCGGGCCGATCTGTTCCCTGTGCTGCACGCTGGAAAGCAACTGCGGCGACTTCTGCAAGCCGGACGCGCGCGTCGGCGCCGTGATCCTGAAGGCACTGCGCACCTGCCTGCCGCCCAATGTCGTGCAGGCGCTGACCACCCCGCTGGCCCGGTTCGTGCTCTATACCGCGCTGGCTGCCGGGATTCTCGCCGGGGTCCTGCTGTTCATCCGGGGCACGGCTGGGTCGGCGGATTTCGACGCGGTACTGACCGTGATATACGGCTCCGTCGTCATCGTGTTCGGCATATCGGTCTGGATGTTCATCCTCAGTTCCGAGAGCCGCAAGTCGGCGCGCGACGAGACCGAGCACCAGACCAACCGCCTGCTGCGGGAGATCCGTGCGCACGAACGCACCGACGAGGCATTGCAGGAGGAAAAGGAAAAGGCCGAAGCCGCCAACCAGGCCAAGACCCGCTACATGACCGGGCTCAGCCACGAGCTCCGCACCCCGCTGAATGCCATCTACGGCTTCGCCCAGATGCTGGAGAAGGAGCCGGAGGCCCCCGTCAGGCAGCAGAAATGGGTCACCACCATCCGCCGCAACTCCGAACACCTCGCGGGCCTCATCGAAGGGTTGCTCGACATCTCGCGGATCGAATCCGGCAGGCTGGAGATCCAGCGTGACCGCATCAATTTCGGTGTCTTCCTGGCCCAGGTGACATCGATCTTCGAGGAGGAGGCCCGTGAGAAGGGTCTCAACTTCACCTTCGAGACCCGCGGCAGGCTGCCCGACTGGATCGCCTTCGACGAGAAGCGGCTGCGCCAGATCCTGATCAACCTGCTGTCCAACGCGATCCGCTATACCGAGCAGGGCGGCGTGCGTTTCACCCTGCAGTACCGCAACGAGGTGGCGTTGATCGAGATCGTGGATACCGGCATCGGCATCACGGGCGAGGAATTCTCCCGCATCTGGCAGCCGTTCCAGCGCGGCAGGCGATCACGGGCGCCGGGAACCGGGCTGGGCCTGACGATCACCAAGCTGCTGGTCGAGATCCTGGGTGGCGACATCGAGGTGGAGAGCCGCCCGGGCGTGGGCAGCACCTTCCGGGTGCGCCTGATGCTGCCGTCCATCCCGCAGCATTCGATCTCCGCCCAGGGCCGGGGCAAGACCAGTACCTCGCTGAGGATCGAGGGCATCATCGGTCCGCGCCGCACGGTCATGATCGTGGACGACGACATCAACCATCTCGACCTCGTCCGGGATTTCCTGGAGCCGATCGGGTTCAACGTGCTGGGTGCCGACAACGCCGAGATGGCGCTGCAGATGCTGGAAGACCTGGCCCCGGACATATTCATCCTGGACATCGACCTGCCGGGCATGGATGGCTGGGCACTTGCGGAGCGCCTGCGCGCGGGCCGGTTCCGCGCCACGCCGATCATCATCATCTCCGGCCATGCCGCGGAATCGCCACTGCCCGGCCCGGCGGACATGCTGCGAGACGCCTGCATCGCCAAACCCCACAGCCCGGTCCACACATCGGCAGAGCGTCGCGTAGGGAGACAGTGCCGCAGAATGGTGAATACTCTGTATTA
>CAJYBQ010000181.1 GCA_913064755.1 uncultured Alphaproteobacteria bacterium | reverse complement strand
CCGCAGCCAGTATGGGCGTTTCTGCGCCGTTTCGATTTGCACCCGCTGGTGCGCGTCCGTCGCGAGCACGCTGCCGCCTTCGTTCAGCAGGTAGCCCACGCGAGCAAAAATCTCCCGCCGGTTCCGCACGAGCCAGCCGGCGCCAAACAGACCGCCGGCTTCCTCGTCCGCGGTGGCCAGGAAAATGACATCGCGATTCGGCCGCACGCCGCTGCGATGCAGATCGGCTATCTCCCGCCGGCGGTGGAGCTTCAGCGGTTCCATGAGGTCCAGAACCGCGTCCTGCGGGCGCCGCCAGTTCGCCGCCGAGAACGCGAAGAGCGTGAGATAGGAAATGCCGATCTCCCGCGCGGCCTTCACCGTCGCCCTGACGGCATCCGCACCCTTGCGATGCCCGGCCACCCTGGGCAGTCCACGCGCGGTCGCCCAGCGCCCGTTGCCATCCATGATGATGGCGACATGGCGCGGCACGGTCGCCGTTTCTGTCTGGGGTTCGGGCAGTGACACTGGATCAGACCTGCATGATTTCCTGCTGCTTGACCTCGAGCGCCTCGTCGATTTCCTTGATCGTGCGATCGGTCTCGGTCTGCACTTCATCCGAATAGAGCCGCTGATCGTCCTGGCTCATCTCGCCCGCCTTCTCCAGTCGCTTCAGTTCATCCATGGCATGGCGGCGAATGTTGCGCACGGCAATGCGGCCCTGTTCGGCATATTGCCCGGCGACCTTGGTCAGGTCGCGGCGACGTTCCTCGGTCAGTTCGGGGATCGGGATGCGGATCGTGCTGCCCTCGGTCGCCGGGTTCAGCCCCAGGCCCGAATTGCGGATCGCCTTTTCCGCCGCGCCGACATTGTTGCGGTCCCATATCTGGACCGAGATCAGCCGCGATTCGGGCACATTCACGGTGCCGATCTGTGTCAGCGGCATGTCGCTGCCGTAGACGTTGACAGTCACGCTGTCCAGCAACGAGGCCGAGGCCCGGCCGGTCCGCAGCCCGCTGAAGTCCTTCTTCAATGCCTCGATCGCGCCGTTCATGCGTCGCGTGAGGTCATCCAGATCAAGTTCTGCCATCGCCCTGTTCCCTGCTCTCGATATCGCCGGGCCCGAATTCATCAGGCACCGCGTTTCCGGTTCCTCGGGTCACCCTGCCTGATCCGACCGGCCCGTTCCAGTTGGCAAATAGTGCCGGACCGGGCGCATGTCAGCCCCCGGTTCCCGAACTCAACCATTATCAATCGTTGTTGCGCGCCCGTCTCCCGTCAATGCACCTGCAATGCCGCCAGGTCCATCAAGCGCGAAAACCATGACCGGAATATGGTTCTCCCGCGCCAGGGCGAAGGCAGCGGTGTCCATGACGCGCAGATCCTTCGCCAGTGCCTCGTCGAAGGTCAGCCGTTCGTAGCGCGTGGCCGTGGGGTCGGTCTTCGGATCCGCCGTGTAGACCCCGTCCACCTGCGTGCCCTTGGCAATCAGGTCGCAGCCGAGTTCGGCGGCGCGCAGGGCAGCGGCGGTATCGGTGGTGAAGAACGGGTTGCCGGTGCCGCCGACGCAGACAACGACCTCACCCCTGTCCAGCGCCGCGATCGCGTCTTCGCGCACGTAGGGGCGGCAGACGGTCGGCATCGGGATCGCGGACCAGGCATTGGCGCGCACACCGGCATTGCGCAATGCGTCCGCCAGGGCCAGCCCGTTCATGACGGTGGCCAGCATGCCCATGTGATCGGCATTGGCGCGGTCCATTCCCGCTGCCGCCGTCTTGACGCCACGGAACAGGTTGCCGCCACCGACGACGATGGCCATGTCGATACCGGATTCCACGGCGCGAACGATGTCCTTCGCGATCCGGTTCAGTGTCGGAAAGTCGATGCCGAAGGCGGCATCACCCATCAGGGCCTCGCCAGAGCATTTGAGCATCACCCTGCGGTGACCAGATGTCTCCGGCATTTCCAAAGCCCCTCTTCCTGCCGATGCGACATGCCGCGCGGGCGACAGCGGAGGGTCATCCACTGTCGCCCGATCGCAAGCAGTCGATCAGTTGCCCGTCGCAGCCGCCACTTCGGCCGCGAAGTCGGTTTCTTCCTTCTCGATCCCCTCGCCCAGCGCAAAGCGACGGATCGCCGTGATCTTGATCGGACCACCGGCATCCTGCGCCGCCTCGGCCAGTGCCTTCTTGACGGTCTGGTCGGGGTTGATGACGAAGGCCTGCTCCAGCAGCACCACTTCCTGGTAGTACTTGCGCAGGCGTCCCTCGATCATCTTGTCGACGATCTCGGCCGGCTTGCCGGACGCCAGTGCCTGCTCGCGCAGCACCGAACGCTCCCGCTCGACCAGGTCCTGGTCCAGGTCGGCGACCTCGATCGACTGCGGGTTCGCCGCGGCGACATGCATCGCGACCTGGCGACCGAACTCGGCGACCTTCTCGGCGTCGCCGCTGCTTTCCAGGCCGACCAGGATGCCGATCTTGCCCATACCCGGCGCAGCCGCGTGGTGCACGTAGCTGCAGACCGCACCCGCGCTGACGGAAATCGCATCCGCCCGGCGCAGGGACATGTTCTCGCCGATGGTCGCAATGGCGTTGGTCAGTTCCTCGGCGACGGTACGATCACCACCGGGGAACGGCGCGGCATTCACCGCGTCCAGGTCGCCATTCTTCTCCAGGCCGATGGCAGCGAACGTGCTGACCATGTTCTGGAACCGGTCGTTCCGAGCCACGAAATCGGTCTCGGAATTGAGTTCGATCATCGCGCCACGGGTCCCGTCGGTGACAACACCGACCAGGCCTTCCGCCGCGGTACGCCCGGCCTTCTTTGCCGCCGCTGCCAGACCCTTCTTGCGCAACCAGTCCACCGCGGCTTCGACGTCACCGTCGTTTTCCGTCAGTGCCTTCTTGCAGTCCATCATGCCGCCGCCGGTCTTCTCGCGCAGTTCCTTGACCAACGCTGCCGTGATCTGAGCCATCACTCGCCCTCTTCTCGTCAGATATGCCTTTTCAACGTCAAACCCGTTCCGGGGTCAGGCCGTCGGCTTTTCTTCGGTTGCTGCCGGAGCCGCCTCGGCGGTTTCGGTCGCTGCTGCAGCCGCTTCCGCTGCCGGTTCCGCCGCTGCTTCAGCAACAGGCTCCTCGGCAATGGCCAGCTCTTCCAGCGGCTGTTCCAGGGCACCGATGTCCTCGTCGGACGCACCCATTTCGGCCTGAATGCCATCCAGGACAGCCTGGCTGAACAGATCGCAATACAGGTTGATGGCGCGCAGGGCGTCATCATTGGCCGGGATCGGGTGGTCGATGACGGTCGGATCGGCGTTCGTGTCGCAGATGCCGATCACCGGGATGCCGAGCTTGCGGGCTTCGGCGACGGCGATCTTTTCCTTGCCGGTGTCGATCACGATCATGACGTCGGGCAGACCGCCCATTTCCTTGATCCCGCCGAGGGCCAGGTCAAGCTTGTCACGCTCGCGCGTCAGCTGCAGCGTTTCCTTCTTGGTCAGACCGGTCTGCTCCTTCGTCAGCAGCTCTTCCAGCTCCCGCAGGCGGCGGATCGAGTTGGAAACGGTCTTCCAGTTGGTCAGCGTGCCGCCGAGCCAGCGGTAGTTGATGTAGAACTGGGCGCAACGCTTCGCGGCTTCGGCCACCGGCTGCGATGCCTGGCGCTTGGTACCGACGAACAGCACGCGACCACCCGCCGCGACAACGTCGCGCACGACCTTCAGGGCCTGGTGCAGCAGCGGTGCGGTCTGGGACAGGTCAACGATGTGGATACCGTTGCGCGCACCGAAGATGTACGGCCCCATGCGGGGGTTCCAGCGATGTGTCTGATGACCGAAGTGCGCGCCCGCCTCGAGCAGATGGCGCATTGAAACGTCTGGCAGAGCCATGAAATGTCTTCCTTGTATCCGGTTGTGCCTCCGCGGGCTGTTATCCGACCATCCATGGTCGAACACCGGAAGGGTCAACGGGGCTTTCAATCCGCCAACCCAAATCCCGCGTGCGTGATCGGGCGGGTCTTACCGCCCCCGGCGCCGACTTGCAAGCCCGGTGATCGGGTGCGATGAACCGGCACGGCGGGCCGCCCTGCCCGCCTGCGCGGGCGGACGCATCAGATATCCGACACGTCGATGACGCCGGGAATGGTCTTCAGCGACCGTTGCAGAGACCGGTCGACGCTGTAGGCGGCGGGCAGCTGCATCGACACCTCGTTCATCACCTGGCTGTCACGCAGGGTCAGTTGCACCAGGCCGCGCCCCCCCTGCGCCCGATCCAGGATCGACTTGATGGTCGGCAGCGCATCCGGGGCCGACAGGGTGATCCGCGCCCCCGCCGCCGCATCGGCGACAAAGGCGTCAATCGGTTCGGCACCGATCAGGGTCAGGGTCGGTTCCTCCCGATCGCGCCGGATCTCCACCCGGAAGACCCCGTTCCAGCCGACTTCGAGCTGGTCACGATGGGCATTCAGAACGTCGCCGAAACACAGGATCTCGCATTCACCCGACGGGTCGGAGAGCGAGATGAAGGCAAACGCCCGCCCCTTGGCGGAACGGCGCACCTGCAACGCGGAAACACTGCCCGCCAGCATCAGCGACGTCATCCCCTCGGCGAAGGCATCCGGCAGGCGTTCCAGCGCCCAGACTCCCTTCTGGCGCAGACGTTTCTGATAGTCGTCCAGTGGATGGCCGGAGAGGTAGAACCCGATCGCACCACGTTCCTCGGCCAGTCTCTCCAGGTCGTCGAAGGCCGGCATCTCGGGCAACGGCGGGCGATCCGCGTTGGCTTCCGCGGCGTCGCCGCCGCCGAACAGGCCCATCTGCCCACTGGCCCGGTCCGCCGCCTGCCGATTGGCATAGCCGAGCAGCACGTCGAAGGATTTCATGACCTGGCGCCGATTGCTGTTCAGGCAGTCGAATGCACCGGCGCGGGCCAGGTTCTCCAGTTGCCGCTTGTTCAGCGTCGTTGTCTCGACCCGGGTGATGAAGTCGAACAGGTCCTTGAACGGCCCATCCGCATCGCGTGCCCGGACGATCGCGGCCATCGCCTCCCGACCGACATTCTTGATGGCGGCCAGGGCGTAGCGAATGCCCAGCACCTCGCCACCACCCGGCGCATCACGCTCCACCCCGAAGACCACGCCGGACCGGTTCACGTCGGGCGGCAGCAGCGGAATCCGCAAGCGTTTCAGTTCCTGGCGGAAGACATCCAGCTTGTCGGTATTGCCCATGTCCAGGGTCATGGACGCCGCCATGAAGGCCGCCGGGTGATTGGCCTTCAGCCACGCGGTCTGCCAGGCCACCAGTGCATAGGCTGCCGCGTGGGACTTGTTGAAGCCGTAACCGGCGAACTTCTCGATCAGTTCGAAGACGAAGTTGGCCGTGTCGGGCCGCACGTTGTTCTTCTTCGCGCCATCGACGAAACGCACCCGCTGCTGGTCCATCTCCGACTTGATCTTCTTGCCCATGGCGCGGCGCAGCAGGTCGGCCTCCCCCAGGCTGTAGCCGGACATGACCTGCGCGATCTGCATGACCTGTTCCTGGTAGACCGGAATGCCGTAGGTCTCGGCCAGGATCGCCTCCAGCATCATGTGCGGGTAATCGGGTTCTTCCTGGCCGTGCTTGGTGCGGATGTACTTCGGGATATTGTCCATCGGCCCCGGGCGATAGAGCGCCACGATGGCGATGATGTCCTCGAACTTGTCGGGTTTCATCTGACGCAGCACGTCGCGCATGCCCGAACTTTCAAGCTGGAACACGCCCACGGTCTCGCCACGGCCCAGCATCTCGAACGTCGTCTCGTCGCCTTCGGGTATGTCGGCGATGTCCATGTCCAGGCCACCATCGCGCACGTGGGCAATGGCCCGGTCCAGCACCGTCAGGGTCTTCAGCCCCAGGAAATCGAACTTCACCAGGCCGGTGGATTCCACGTATTTCATCGAGAACTGGGTGACCGGCATGTCCGATTTCGGATCGCGGTAGAGCGGCACCAACTGGTCCAGCGGTCGATCCCCGATCACCACGCCCGCCGCATGGGTCGATGCGTGACGGTACAGCCCTTCCAGTTGCAGGGCCTGGTCGATCAGGTGCTTCACCGCATCGTCTTCGCGATACTGCGCCTTCAGCCCCGGTTCCTGTTCCAGCGCTTCCTTCAGGGTTACCGGGTTGGCGGGGTTGTTCGGCACCAGCTTCGATATGCGGTCGATCTGGCCGTAGGGCATCTGCAGCACCCGGCCCACGTCGCGCAGCACCGCGCGGGCCTGCAGCTTTCCGAAGGTGATGATCTGGGCCACGTGATCATGGCCGTACTTGTCCTGCACGTAGCGGATCACCTCGTCGCGGCGGTCCTGGCAGAAATCGATGTCGAAGTCGGGCATCGACACGCGTTCCGGGTTCAGGAAGCGTTCGAACAGCAAACCGAATTTCAGCGGATCGAGATCGGTAATGGTCAACGCCCAGGCGACGACTGAACCTGCGCCGGAGCCACGACTCGGCCCGACCCGGATGCCCTTGTCCTTCGACCACTGGATAAAATCGGCAACGATCAGGAAGTAGCCGGGAAAGCCCATTTGCACGATCACGTCCAGCTCGAAGTCAAGGCGCTCCCGGTAGGGCCTGGCGGCTTCCTCTTTTTCCGCGTCGCTCATGTCGTCGGTGTAAACATGCACGAGCAACCGCTCGTCCAGACCATTTTTGGCCTGACGGCGCAGTTCATCTTCCTCGGTCAATCCCTCGCCGCAGTCAAAGGGCGGCAGGATCGGATCAATGGATTCAACCAAAAAGGCGCAGCGCTTGGC
>CAJYBQ010000180.1 GCA_913064755.1 uncultured Alphaproteobacteria bacterium | reverse complement strand
CCCGGCCACGCACGAACCGCGGTACGTCTACCGAAACCATGGCGGCCTGATGCGGAAGCTGGACGAGACCAAGCTCGATCCGGCGACCCGGGACCGGACCGCCGGTGGCATCCTGATCTACTCCGCGATCTGCACCCACAAGGGGTGCACCATCAAGTCGTGGATGAAGAAGGAACAGTATCTGCGCTGCCATTGCCACCTGTCGGTGTTCGACCCGAGTACGGTCGGCACCGTCAAGTCGGGACCGGCGAAACGGCAACTGCCTGCCGTGCCGCTGGAGATCGATGCGGAAGGATTTGTCGTGGCGCGGGACGGCTGGACGTCCACGCCGGGCGGCGCGAAGACCTGAGTTCTATCGAACCAAGAACAGCCGGAAAACCGGCGTCTAAAACAGGAGGAGGCCATGAGAAAATCATTCGTCGCTGCGGCGGCAATCATGGTTCTGGGGGCCAGTACGGCAATCGCCCAGAACTTCAACCCGGTGACAGATGCGCGCCTGCAGAATCCGGAACCGGAAAACTGGCTCCAGTGGCGTGGCAACTATGAAGGCTGGGGCTACAGCCCGCTGAACGAGATCACCACGGAGAATGTCGGCAACCTGAAACCGGTCTGGAGCTTCGCGACCGGCGTGACCGAAGGTCACCAGGCACCGCCGATGGTGAACGATGGCGTCATGTATGTCTCGACGCCACAGAACCAGGTGATCGCGCTGGACGCCGTGTCCGGCGAGGAACTCTGGCGCTATCGTCACGAGATCCCGGAGGACCTGTTCCAGCTGCATCCGACCAACCGTGGTGTCGGCCTGTATGGCGACAAGGTCTACATGGCTACCGTCGATGCCCGCATGGTGGCGCTGGACGCCAAGACCGGTGAGCCGGTCTGGAATTCGGCCATCGGTGACTACAAGGCCGGCTACTACGCCACGCTCTCGCCCATGGTGGCCGAGGGCAAGGTCGTTGTCGGCGTGTCCGGCGGCGAATACGGCATCCGCGGCTACGTCATTGCCTTCGATACCGAAACCGGTGCCGAGGCCTGGCGGACCTATACCATTCCGGGACCGGGCGAGCCGGGTCATGAAACCTGGAAGGGTGACAGCTGGAAGACCGGTGGCGCCCCCGTCTGGATGCAGGGCAACTACGACGCCGATTCCAAGCTTGCCTACTTCGGTACCGGCAACGGCGGCCCGTGGATTCCGGAAACCCGTCCGGGTGACAACCTCTACGCGACGTCCGTCATCGCCCTGGACATCAACTCGGGCGAGATCAAGGGTCATCACCAGTATCACTGGAACGATGCCTGGGACTGGGACGAGGTCTCGGCGCCTGTCCTGATGGACATCGAACGCGACGGTCGCAAGGTGAAGGGCCTGGTTCACGCCGGGCGCAACGGCTACATCTGGTCGATGGAACGGACTCCCGAAGGTCCGATCAATTTCGTCGCCGCGGACAAGTACGTGCACCAGAATGCCTTCTCGGCAATCGATCCGGAAACCGGGCGTCCTTCCTACAACGAGGAAAACACACCGGGCCTGAACCGCGTCGTGACCTTCTGCCCGTCTCTCTGGGGCGGCAAGGACTGGCCGATGGAAGCCTACAGCCCGCGCACCAACCTGCTCTACATTCCCAGCCACGTGAACCTGTGCTCGGAACTGGGTGGCAGCGGTGAGATCGAGGACTACGAGGCCGGTCAGCTCTACATCGGCATCCCGATCGACGTGATCCTGTCCAGCCTGCGCATCCGCGAAGGCGTCGACACCTCCAAGCCGGTCGCCATCGGCCGCCTGCAGGCGTGGGACATGAACACGGGCAAGATGGTCTGGGCCACCGACTTCAACGACACGCCCTTCTGGGCGCCGTTGCTGACCACGGGCGGTGACCTGGTCTTCACGGGCGGCACCACGGACCGGATGTTCCGCGCACTCGACGCACGGAACGGCAAGATCCTGTGGGAACATCCGACCCCGTCGGGCGTGACTGCAACACCGGCCACCTTCTCGGTCGACGGCAAGCAGTATGTCGCGGTCCAGTCGGGCTGGGGCGTGGATGCCGAGCGCATGCGCGGTCTGCTGGCCACGATCCTGCCGGAAGGCCGGGTGAGGAACGTGCCGCAGGGCGGTTCGATCCATGTCTTCGCACTCGATTGAGTTGAAGGCAGCTCTGACAGGGCTCCGGCATCTTGCCGGAGCCATTCGGAACCGGGCGCTGCGTGCGCCCGGTTTCTTCTTTGTGCTGCTGGTTCTCGTGTCCGCGCAGGCGGCGGAGGCCAGGAACTATCCGCAGACCCCGGAAGCCATGCTCGAGGCCGTCTCGGAAGCCATCCTTGCCCGCGATTTCGACATGTACTCGGACCTGGTGCACTGGGACCGGGCCGGCCGCGTGAAGTTCAACGTCGTGCGCTACCAGGTCTATCGCTCGATGGGCCGCAAGATCGCCTCGATCACGATCGAGGAAGTCCCGCCCGGCACCTTCGACGATCTGAAGAAACGCCCCCAGATCGCCTTCAACCTGGAGCCGACGCACCGCGTCCGGGTGGTCTATGACGAGCCGCCGAACGTAGAGGGCAGTGACAAGCCACCGGTGATCTTTCACCTGGTGGGAAAGACAGCCAAGGGCTATCGCATTGCACTCGTGGTTCGAAACGTCGAGGACGATGACGACGACTGACCGGTCGGTCGTTTGAAACGCCTTCAGGTCATCCTGGTTGCCGCGCTGGTGCTTGCGCCCGGCGCGCTTCCCGCGCTCACCCTCACCGAAGGTTCCGCCTGGCCGACAACGACCATTCCGGTCTGCTGGGAGGACACGCAGAGCCGCTTCCTCCAGGAACGCCGCCTCGCCCGGAAGGCCATCCGCGCCTCCTGGGAGCAGGAAAGCGCCCTGGTCTTCACCGGCTGGCGCAAATGCCAGCCCCGCAGCAGGGGCATCCGCATCAGGATCGGATCGCAGCACCCGCACACCAAGGCACGCGGCAAGGCCGTCGACGGCGTGCGGGACGGCATGGTGCTGCCGGCGCTCTGGGCGCTGGCGGCGCTGTCGGTGAACGTCAAGACACCGGTCCACGAGATGGGGCATGCCCTCGGCTTCGGGCACGAGTTCGCCCGGCCCGATGACGCGGTACCGGAACAGTGTCGTGTCATACAGCGGTCGGGCATTCGCTACGCCGAGCACGACCTGCCGCTCACCGGTTTCGACCGGGATTCCATCATGGTCGGCTGCGCCGGAACCGCCCAGAGGGACCTGTCGCTGGGCCTGCCGCTGCTGAGCGCCGCGGATATCTACGGGCTGGTGTCCGTCTACGGATCGGCGCCGCACAACATCCTCGATACCGGGGAGGACGGCGACCTGTTCGGCGCCTCCCTCGCTCTCGGGGACCTGGACGGTGACGGTGGCGATGACCTCGCCATCGGCGCGCCGGGCAAGGACGGAAATCGCGGCGCCGCATACCTGTTCCGTGGCCACCGTTTCCAGGGCTTCCGGCCCTGGCGCAAGCTGCAGCCGGAAGGTGTCATCGCGGGGGGGACGGAGTGGGGCCGGTCCGTCGCGATCGCGGGGGCCGGTGATGACGAAAAGGGAAGGGTGCTGCTGGGTGCAGCCGACGGCAGCACGGCCGTGGCCGTGATCAGCTTGAAACCGGAGGCGCGGGTGGACTGGCTGCCCGCTACGGCGACCCCGGACCGCGAGCTGCCGGAAACCGTGCGCGCCATCGACGCCGATCTCGACGGGGATGGCCTGCCGGACCGCGTGACAGGACTGGCATCGGGCATCATCGGGGGAAGGACAGCGGGGCTGGTGCAGGTCGAACGCGGCATGGCGAACGGCGTGCACAGCGCCTGGTACCGTTTCGGCCAGGCCTACTGACGGCAGACCGTCAGGCTATCGTCGCGAAGGCTGCGCCTGGCCGGTCGGTCCAGCCTGCATCGACTTCGACCAGCCAGGCGCAGATCGCATTTCAGAACTCGGCCGGGAAATATCCGTTGATCTCCATGCCGATGCAGATTTCTTCAAGCTTCGGTGTTGTCCAGATCATGCTGCTCTCCTCTGTTGGTAGCCAGATCAGCAAACACGAAATCCAGCCCCCCTGACAGAACATTTGGGTTTGCCCCGAAATACAAAGTCGGCGGATCGGCTTGATCGGCACTCCGCGCTGGCAGACATGCGGATGCACTCAATCGATTCATCGGCCCCAATCACGGACCGCGCGCCACATGAGGGCGCGCGGTCCAGGATGGATCAGGCAGGTTACCCGATGATGGCATTCAGCGTTTCGGACGGGCGCATGACAGCGATCGTCCTTGCCGCGTCGGGGTGATAATACCCGCCAAGATCGGCCGGGCGTCCCTGGACAGCAGCAAGTTCGGACAGAATCTTCGCCTCACCGGCCGCAAGAGCCTCCGCGATTGGCGCAAAATGCGCTGCAAGCTCGGCATCGTGTTCCTGATCGGCCAGGGCCTCCGCCCAGTACCGGGCAAACCAGTAATGGCTGTCACGGTTGTCAGGCTCGCCAACCTTGCGCGAGGGGGACCGGCCATGGTCGAGGATGCCTTGCGTCGCCTTTTCAACGGCCTTGCCGAGGATCCGCGCCTTCTCGTTGCCCTTGGCGTCGGCGAGGAAGATCAGGCTCTCCCCAAGAGCACAGAACTCACCGAGACTGTCCCAACGCAGGTGGTTCTGCTCATTCAGCTGCTGGACATGTTTCGGCGCGGAACCGCCTGCCCCGGTTTCAAACAATCCACCGCCGTTCATCAGCTTCACGATCGACAGCATCTTGGCGGACGTTGCCAGTTCGAGAATCGGGAAAAGGTCCGTGAGATAGTCGCGCAACACGTTGCCGGTCACCGCGATCGAATTCTCGCCCCTGGTGATCGTTTCAAGCGACGCGCGCGTGGCTTCCCGCGGGGCCATGATCCTGAACTTGTCTGCCACGCCCCGCGCTTCAAGGATCGGCTTTACATAGGCGATGAGTTCGGCGTCATGCGCACGCGCCGCATCCAGCCAGAAGATCGCTTCGCAGCCTTCAGCTTCCTGACGGGAGATCGCAAGGTTGACCCAGTCTTCGATAGGCGCCTGGCGTGCCGAGGAGGAGCGCCAGATATCGCCCGCTTCCACGGCGTGCTGGTGCAGGACGGTGCCATCATCCGCGATCATCTTGACCGTGCCGGCTTCCGCAATCTCGAACGTCGTCGGGTGAGAGCCGTATTCCTCAGCCTTCTGCGCCATGAGGCCGATGTTCTGAACCGTTCCGGCAGTGGCCGGGTTCAACTTGCCGTTCTCCTTGAAGAAGGTGATCGCCTCGTCATAGATCGATGCATATGACTGGTCCGGGATGACGCAATTGGCGTCTGCTTCATTGCCATCCGGCCCCCAGCCCTTGCCGCCGGCACGAATGAGGGCAGGCATCGAGGCGTCGATGATCACGTCTGACGAGACATGCAGGTTGGTGATGCCCTTGTCGGAATCGACCATGTACAAGGGCGGGCGGGCTGCCATGCAGGCGTCGATGTCGGCGATGATCGCCGCGTTGTCCTTGACACGCGCCAACAGGTCGCCGAGGCCGGAATTGGGATTGACGCCCAGCGCGGCCATCGCATCCCCATGCTTGTCGAAAACGGGTGCAAGGAAGGCCTTCACCGCGTGACCGAAAAGAATGGGGTCAGACACCTTCATCATCGTCGCTTTCAGGTGCAGCGAGAAAAGGATGCCCTGGTCCCTGGTCTTGTCGATTTCGGCAGCGAGGAAATCCTTGAGCGCCGCAACGCTCATGAAGGTCGCGTCAACGACCGTGCCCGCGGGATATTCGAGACCATCCTTGAGAACCGTCTCGCCCGATGCGGTCTCCAGCACGATCCTGGCACCGGTTGCGGAACCCAGCGTCACGGAGGTTTCATTCGAGAAGAAGTCATCCGCCGACATGGACGACACGTGGGTCATGCTGTCGGCTGACCAGTCACCCATACGGTGCGGATTGGCTTTCGCGAAATTCTTCACGGCTTTCGCGGCGCGGCGGTCGGAATTGCCTTCACGCAGAACCGGGTTAACTGCCGACCCCTTGATCGCGTCATATCTGACCCGTGCGGCCGTTTCATCGTCAGTTTCGGGGTTTTCAGGATAGTCAGGCAGCGCGAAGCCCTGCAATTGCAGCTCCTTGATTGCCGCGACCAGCTGAGGCACCGATGCGGAGACATTGGGCAGCTTGATCACGTTTGCCTCGGCTGTCTTCACCAAACGGCCCAGTTCTGCCAGATCATCGGACTGACGCTGATCTTCGCTCAGGTACTCGGGAAAGGCTGCCAGAATGCGCCCGGCGAGGCTGATATCCCTTGTGCCAACGCTGACGTCCGCGGCTGCCGCGAATTTCTGAATGATCGGCAATAGTGAAGCGGAGGCCAGCTCTGGTGCTTCGTCAACCTTGGTGTAGATGATATTGGGCATGAGATGTTCCAGTTTACTGCAATTGAAGGTCTGATATCCGAAAAGGTATAGAAGGTCGATGTTCCCCAGTCGAATGCAGCGCGACGCCGCTGACCTGATTTCGCTCCTTTTCCAGCCAGGGAAACCCCGGCGGAAAGCTCCGGCCTGAAGGCTGCCGAGCACTGGACGAGCGCACAACTTCAAGAAACCCGGCTGACTGAACCTTCTGTCCCGTTGGCAAGAAGTGGTGGGCCCGGCAGGACTCGAACCTGCAACCAGACCGTTATGAGCGGCCGGCTCTAACCAGTTGAGCTACAGGCCCAGCAGGGGCGTTCTACCGTGCGGGCCGGGCGCTTCGCAAGCGTGATCT
>CAJYBQ010000179.1 GCA_913064755.1 uncultured Alphaproteobacteria bacterium | reverse complement strand
TGCCAACGGCGCACCGTCGGCCATGCGCTTCACCAAGTATGCGCTGAACAACTGGTACCGGATGGCCGGACCGGCCTTCGATGCCTCGGTGGCGCTGGAAATGCTCGGCTTCACCGGGCCGGAAGTCCGCGAGGGCCTCGCCGCGCACCGGGAGAAGCGGCCGCCGAACTTCGATCCGGAGTCCATGGCCTGAGGCCGGACCACGCCACGACCGTCATGCCAGGACACGCCGGGCGCCGATCATCGGCACCCGGCGGCATCCCGGTCGAATTACATCAATCACCTGCGGCGTGCCCGGACCTGATCCGGGCATCCAGCACATCGCTCGAGCGATGAAAGGCTGCGCGCCCCGATCAGGTCAGGGTGCGCCGTGGCGAAGACGCGTTTCCCCCCGGGGCAGCACCCGGGGGAGAACATGCCGTGCGATCGGTGGTTGGCGACAGCGGCCCCGCTCAGGCGCCTTCCAGGCCGACGATGGCGATGGACGACACGTTGTGATGCGGGAAACCGCCCAGGTTGTGCGTCAGGCCGATCTTCGGATCCGGAAGCTGCCGGGCACCGGCGCGGCCATTCAGTTGCAGGTACATCTCGTACAGCATCCGCAGGCCGGAAGCGCCGATCGGGTGGCCGAAGCACTTCAGCCCGCCGTCGATCTGTGCCGGTACGCCGCCGTCCGCATCGAAGAAGCCGTCGAGGAAATCCTTCCAGGCTTCGCCTTCCTTCGAGATGTAGAGGTCTTCCGCCGTCACCAGTTCGGTGATGGAGAAGCAGTCATGGCATTCGAACATCGAAACCTGGTCACGCGGCTTGGTGATGTCGGCTTCCTTGTAGGCGCGCTCTGCCGCCTTGCGGGTGGTCATGAAATACGACCCATCCCAGGAGCTGTGCGAGGACTCGGTGCCGTTCGACACGGCGAGCTGCAGCGCCTTGACCGTCACGAGGTCCTTCTTGCCCAGCTTCCGGGCGATTTCCGGGGTGGTGACGATGGCGGCAGCGGAGCCATCCGACACGCCGCAGCAGTCGAACAGGCCCAGCGGTTCGGCGATCATCGGTGCATTCAGCACCGTGTCCATGCTCACGACCTTCTGCAGATGCGCCTTCGGGTTGCGGGCACCGTTCTCATGGCTCTTCACCGAGACCTGGGCAATGCCGCGCTTCAGGTCCGACGCCTGCACGCCATGCTTCTGCTGGTAGGCAGTGGCGAGCTGGGCGAAGTTGCCGGGGGCGGATGCGTTCGGGTTGACCATGTCGTTCAGCGGGCCACGGCCACGCTGCGGCAGGCCGCCGTAGCCGGTGTCCTTGAGCTTTTCGACACCAACGGCCAGCGCGATGTCGGCGGCGCCGGAGGCGACGGCATAGACCGCGCCGCGGAAGGCTTCCGTGCCGGAGGCGCACATGTTCTCGACGCGGGTCACCGGGATGTAGGGCAGGCGCAGCGCGACGGACAGCGGCACGGCGGACTTGCCGACATGCACTTCCTCGATCGCGGTGGAGAACCATGCAGCGTCGATCTGCGAGGTCTCGATCCCCGCGTCCTTCACGCATTCCTCGTAGGCTTCCATGATCAGATCTTCGGCGTCGCAATCCCAGCGTTCACCGAATTTGGAGCAGCCCATCCCCAGAATGGCTACCTTGTCGCGAATTCCTGACGCCATCGTCATCTCCTCCCGGTCGATACAATATGTTCGAAGCGCACGTGCTCAGAACTGTAACATGAAATCCTGCGCGCCAAAGACAAGACAGACGCAAGGCAGCCATTGGCTGACGGTATGTTTCGGAAGCTGCCGGATACCGCGCGACCCGAAACACACCTATGATCCGCCCGAAGGGCAATCTGTGGTGGCCGGGCCCTGTCGGGGGGCGCGCCCGCGACACGGTCGGACAGCATGACAATCACCGGGGAGACGGATCTGATGGGAAACAAGGCCTTGCATCACGCTTCTGCATTGCAGATCGGCGCGGCAATTCGCGATGGGAAGACCACGGCGGCGGAAATGCTGGAAGTCTTCATCGACAGGACCGAGCGCCTGAACCCGGCCATCAACGCGGTCATCGCCACCGATTTCGACGCCGCGCGGGAAGCTGCTGCCGGGCTGGACCAGCTCAACCGCCGGGGATACAGCCTCGGCCCCTTTCACGGGGTGCCGATGACGGTGAAGGAAAGCTACAATGTCACCGGCCTGCAGACCACCTGGGGTGACCCGGACTACAAGGGCAACATCGCCGAGACCGACGCGGTGGTGGTGGAGCGCATCAAGCGCCAGGGCGCGGTCGTCTTCGGCAAGACCAACGTGCCGCTGAACCTGACCGACTGGCAGTCCTACAACGCCGTCTACGGCAGCACCGGCAACCCCTGGGACGCGGAACGCACGCCGGGCGGGTCATCCGGCGGGTCGGCCGCGGCGCTGGCTGCTGGGCTGACGGGCCTCGAATTCGGTTCCGACATCGGGGCATCGATCCGCAATCCCGCCCACTATTGCGGTGTCTTCGGGCACAAGCCGACCTGGGGCATCGTTCCGCCGCGCGGACATGGCAAGGTGGCGTCGAACCAGCCGAGCGACGTGGCCGTCTGTGGCCCGCTGGCCCGTTCCGCGTCGGACCTGGAGGCGGCGATGCTGGCGGTTGCCGGTGCCGACCCGGTCTATGGCGAAGGCTGGCACCTGACCCTGCCGCGCCCGACCAAGGATGACCTGGGTGACTTCAGGGTGGCGCTGATGCTGGACTCCCCGGCATCGGAAGTGGACGACGAGGTGAAGGCCAAGCTGCTCACCCTGGCCGAGCAGTTGCGCAAGGCCGGAACCACGGTGGACGAGCGCGATCCGTTCGACGTCGACTGGGGCCAGTATCACGAGGACTATTTCCGCCTGTTCCGCCCGGTGACCCACAGCCGCCTGCCGAAGGAAGTCTTCGACGGCTGGCTGGCCCAGCGCCCCGGTATCGCCGACGACGACCGCAGCTATTTCGGCATGAACATCAAGGCCGCGACGGAAAGCTATTACGAATGGGCCGCCGCCGACCGTCGCCGCTATGGCTACCGCGATCAGTGGAACGGGTTCTTCCGGGACTACGACCTGCTGCTCTGTCCGGCCGCCGCCTCCGCGGCCTTCCCGCGGGAGGAAACCATTCCGCGCGAACACCGGATGATCACGGTCAACGGCCACGACGTCGAATACAACGACCAGCTGTTCTGGGCCGGCATCTCGGGTTCGGTCTACCTGCCGGGCACGGTGGCACCACTGGGGCCGGGCGGCACTTCCGGCCTGCCGGTCGGCGTGCAGATCATCGGTCCTTACATGGGCGACCTCACCACCATTCGTTTCGCCGGACTGATCGAACAGGCCTTCGGCGGCTGTCACGTGCCGCCGGGTTTCGAATGACCGCCGTCTGACCGGCTCCGTGTTCTCATCACTGCCGCGAAGGGCCTGTCAGGCAGACGTCCCGTGCGACGCCACGCGCGCCAGCCCGTTGCGCACGATGAGCCTGTGAAACGGCAGGACAAGCGCCAGGTACAGCCGACCGCCGATGTTGTGCGGGTGTACCCAGGTGGCTGCCGAGACCTGGCCGTCGCGGGACAGGATGGAGACGCGGAAGTCCAGGTGCCGGTCATTGAAGCCGGCGATGATCTCCGCCCCGTTGTCCGTCTCGACGGGGAAGAAGCCGATCCGGTCGCGCGCCTTCGGTCCGTCGTTCGACAGGCCGAACGGGGCAGTCACCACGCGGCGCAGGCGCAGCAGGAAATGCACCCAGCCGGGAAAGGTGGCGAATATCTCGGCGGCCTGGCGCGGCGGCAGGTCGGAGGCCACGCTGTAACAGTCCAGGAAGTCGTTTGCCGCGACGCGCTGGTGCAGCATGCTCCAGGCGGGCAGATGCGTGGCGGTCACGGCAGGGCGGCTGTTCATCTCTGGTCTTTCGGCAAATGCCTGTTCCTGTGTTCCTGTATGGACCCTGCATCGACGCAATGCATTGCCCGGTTCAGCGCCAAAACAACGCAGGCGGGCCGGACGCGGTCTGGCACTCCGGCGTCGTGACCGGCAGACTGCGCACGGTTGCCGAAGCCACCCGGCACCGGCGATCGTGCTGCATGCCAGGCGCGACACCGCCCTGACAGGAAACCGATGCACCCGAGGAGCCGACGCATGTCCGAACAGACAGATGCCAACAAGGCCAATGCCATCGCCTTCTACGACCTGATGTTCAACCAGTGCAGACCGCGCGCGGCGATCGAACGGTATGCCGGTGACGAATACATCCAGCACAACCCGCATGTGGCCGACGGCAAGGAAGCCTTCATCGCCTATTTCGAACGCATGGCGGACGAATATCCGGGCAAGGTCACCCACTTCAAGCGTGCGGTGGCGGAAGGCGACCTGGTTGTCCTGCATTGCCACCAGGTCTGGCCCGGCAGTGATGAATACGCGGGCATGGACATCTTCCGTTTCGATGCCGATGGCCGGATCGTGGAGCATTGGGATGTGCTGCAGGTCATCACGGATGAATCGGCGAACGACAACGGGTTGTTCTGACGGAATTTTCAGCGACCGGGGCTGCCGCATCGTCCCGGCGAGGGCGGACTGTTCTGCGGTGAGGCCAAGGCAAGGGCGGGAATCCGCCTGACGGTGACCGGTTGGCAGACCGCGATTCCGCCCCGATCTCCGGCATGGCGGCCGGTACCCTGTCCGCGCGGTCCGACCGTTGGCCGACAGCCCGTTTCCTGCGGGACCGAAACGCAGCCAAGTCAGGTATATCTAAATGCGGCGTTTCATGACAGTATCGGTTCATCGTGAAAAATACCTGAATACAAAAACAGAATGCGCTGATCATAAAAATTCAATCACCCGTTTGAATTTCTGCGCAAATATCAAATTCAGAGCAATATCCTGTACAGTGAGGCGGCGCTTTCCCCGTCCGAGGACCAAATGATGAATCTCCCCAATTGGACGAAACCCGGTGTTTATGGTGCAATCGTTGGCGCTGTTGTTGTATCGGTTGCCGGTTTTTCTGCGGGCGGCTGGGTGACGGGCAGCACTGCCGACAAGACGGCGAAGGCCATGGCCTATACGGCCGTGACCGATGCCATGGTACCGGTCTGCCTGGAGATCGCGGCCGCGGATTCCGGACGTGCCGAGCAACTTGCGAACATTCAGCGGGCGGCCAGTTACGAACGCCACACCGTGGTCATGGAAGCAGGCTGGGCAACACCGCCGGGTTTCGATGCCCCGAACCGCGATCTCGCGCGGGCGTGCCTCAGCGGGCTTGATCTGGATGCATCATAACGGACCGGGGTTGCATCCCCAGGTCGCGAATCCGTGGGCCACGGCAAAGGCTGTGCGCGCCGCGGTGCCTGTGCCCCAGGTCTGGCTGCTTGTCCTTGCCACCCTGCTGACACTTCTGGTTCTTCCCACGCTGTCCCTTGCCCAGTCCGACGGCGGCGACATTCCGCCGAATGCGCATGCGCGGGGGTACGGCTCGGGTTGGGATTGTGACAAGTCGTACAGGGTCAATGGCAAGAAATGCATTGCCATTGTCGTGCCGGAGAACGCCTATCCGACGAACCGTCCCTACGGCGCTGGATGGAAGTGCAATCACGGTTTCAAGCAGGTCGACGAAGCATCATGTCTTCAGGTCGTCGTGCCCAGGGGCGGATACCTTTCCGCCTCGGGGGAGAACTGGGAATGCCTGCGCGGCAATCTGAAGGTCGGGGACAGCTGCCAGAAGGTCGTGCTGCCCGACAATGCCTACATGTCCGACAATGAATACGGTCGCGTCTGGCTCTGCGATCGCGGGTACAGCGTGAAGGGCAACGGCTGCGTGGCCATCAAGGTTCCGGAGCATGCCTATCTGAACACGTCGAACTACGGTCAGCCGTGGACCTGCGAGCGCGGCTACTACGAACGCGGCAACAGGTGCGAGGCCGTCAAGGTGCCGGAGAATGGCTACTTCCACGATGCCGCCTATGGCGTCGGCTGGAAGTGCGACCGGGGATACTTCGCAAGCGGCAATCGCTGCGTTGCCATGGAACTGCCCGAGAATGCCCACATCGACCGGTCGGGAAACCGCTGGGAATGCCATGGGGGATTCAGGCGATCAAAGGGCGGGTGTACCCGGGAAGACTAGGGTCCCCGCATTGTCTCTGCCGGACGTTCGGGTGACATCACCCGGGCGTCCGCCGACCCACCGATCAAATCGAAGCGCCCCCGAAATCAGGGGCTGCCCTTCGTGCGCCGAAAGCATCGGTGTCCTTCGCGCACGTCACCCAGAAGGACCAGTCATGCCAACCGAAAGCCCGATCAGTTCAGGGCGTCCGATCAACTTGCCCGTCAAGAAGGTTCCAACGGCAATCGTCTATTGCGAAGGCAATTTCGCGAGGAGCGACGGCAAGACCGCCAACGGCCTCGTTCGACATTCGGAAGTCTACCGCATCGTTTCGGTGATCGACAGCGATCACGAAGGCGGCGATAGCGGTCGGATTCTGGACAATTGCGCCAACAACATCCCCGTGTACAGGGATCTGAAGTCGGCCCTGGCCGATGTCTCGGGTGTCCCGGACACGCTGATTTATGGAATGGCACCTGCCACGGGGCGGCTGTCACCTGCGGACCGCGAAGTCGTGCTCGCCGCGATCCGTCTGGGCATGAACATTGTCAGCGGGCTGCACGAGTATCTTGGCGACGACCCCGAGCTTGCTGCCGCATCCGAGAGGCACAAGGTCTCGATCCGGGATGTTCGAAGGCCCCGGCCGATCAGGGACATGCGTCTGTTCGACGGCAGTGTGGGCGAAGTTCCGG
>CAJYBQ010000178.1 GCA_913064755.1 uncultured Alphaproteobacteria bacterium | reverse complement strand
AACGATAGCTACCGCTGCTTGACTTTATTGTTGCCGCCGCAAGAGAGCTGGGCCTTGGAGCGGTGGATGTTTCGCTACGGCGGGCTGCTTTTCGTGATGCTGTGGATTGGGATGAGTGAGGTCTGGCAGGACATTGTAGAAGTGCTCTTGGCGACCTTGTTGAAGGGCTAAAGAAATGGCGCATGAGCCTGCCCGATGAAGACTTGCCCATACGCCAGATATTCTATGGTGCTGCTTTTTCTATTTCGGTAGAACAACCTCAGTGCGGCGCCATTCGGGGTATCCTCCGACGCCCGCGGATCCATTGGCCCATCCTTCAAAAATGAGGCTTCCTTTGATCCCAGAGACGTCAATCTCGATACCTTCGGAAACCGTGACAATTTCAGGATCTAGGTCGACCGTCTTGGCCAATCCCAAGCCGTCTCGTACAAAAGCGGCAACCTCCCAGGGATCGATGTCACCATCATCGATGGCTTCGATCTCACCTTTGATACGACGAAGATTGAAGAATAATTTTTTCTGTGCAGCCGTCGTCCCCATCTTAACCAGGGACCATGAATGCAGGATGTACTCTTGGATCGCTGCGCGGATCCACCACATCGCATAGGTGGCGAGACGAAAACCGCGTTCAGGGTCAAAGCGCTTCACCGCTTGCATCATCCCGACGTTGCCTTCGGAACTCAGCTCCTGCACCGGCAGGCCATAGCCGCGGTAACCCATGGCGATCTTGGCCACCAGCCGCAGATGCGACGTCACCATCTTGTGTGCTGCGTTCATGTCCTCGTGTTCCGTCCAGCGCTTGGCGAGCATGTATTCCTGCTCCGGCTCCCGCATCGGGACCTTGCGGATCTGATCCAGGTAGAGGCTGAGGCTTCCCTCCGGACTGATCGCAGGCATCGTTGAACGTGCAGCCATGATATCATCTCCCTCTTGCGGATCTCGGCGACGCCACTCCAGAACCGCGCGTCGCCAGATCGTGTAACCCTCTCCCGAACGAACACGCTTCGGGAGAATTCCAGTTAAGCGACTGATTGTGGCCAGACTTTGTCGCCGGTGTGGCGACATTTCCCTCAACACCGGCACCCTTCTGCATCTAGGTGCGGCGGCGCCGATCCGCAACCGTCACTGTCAGATTTCTACGGATGACCGCATGGTCCGGATCAGTTCCGCCATGTCCGCGGGCAGGTCGGCCTCGAATCCCAGGGTTTCGCCGGTGATCGGATGCACGAACCCGAGGCGGAAGGCGTGCAGGGCCTGGCGCGGGAAGGCGGCAATCGCTTCAGCCGCGGCGTCGGACATGCGCGCCAGGCGCTTGCGACGCATGCGGCCATAGGTCGGGTCGCCGATCACCGGGTGTCCGACATGGCTCAGATGGACGCGAATCTGATGCGTCCGGCCTGTCTCCAGGGTGCAGCGCAGCAGCGACGTCGCCTCCCCGAAGGCTTCCTTCAGCCGATAGTGGGTGACCGCATGCCTGCCGCCGTGTTCCAGCACGGTCATGCGCTTGCGGTCACGGTTGTCGCGCCCGATCCGGGCGTCGATGGTGCCACGGCTGGTGGCCGGCCTGCCGCGAACCAGCGCCATGTAGGCACGGTCGATGTCATGCGTCTCGAACAGGGTGGCCAGCCCCCTGTGTGCCGCATCTGTCTTCGCCGCGATCATCACGCCGGATGTTTCCTTGTCCAGGCGATGCACGATGCCGGGCCGGCGAACCCCGCCGATGCCGGAAAGACTGTCGCCGCAATGGGCAATCAGCGCATTGACCAGCGTTCCGTCGGCATTGCCTGCCGCCGGGTGGACCACCAGCCCGGCAGGCTTGTTGATGACGATCAGGTGCGCGTCCTCGAACAGGACCTCCAGCGGGATGTCCTGTCCCTTCGGCACCGGATCGACCGGCGCATCGGGCGCCATCGTAAGCACCTCGGCCCGTTTGACCCGATAGGATGCGTCCACTATCGTCCGGCCATCCGCGGTGACGCGTCCCTGTTCGATCAGGGCCTTGCAGCGGCTGCGCGACATGTCGGGCAGGGCGGCCGCCAGAACACGGTCTATCCTGTCCCCCGCCATATCGTCGGTAACGGTGATTTTCTCGATATCAGGTTGCAGCATGTCAGAGCCAGATGAGCCGAATTACAGGGTGCTCAAGATAGTGGTGACGATTCTGGGCATTGCCATCCTGGCAATGACCGGTGTCATCATCGCGACCGCCATCAACCGCATGGGCGACAGCGTGGTGGACGACGTTCCGCGCGAACCTGCCCCAGTCGCGGCAGAAACGCCAGCGCCTGTCATGCCGGCACCGCCGGTCGGTTCGTCCTGGACACTTGTCCTGTTGCCGGACGGGACGGGCGAGATCGTGGAAAGTGCCGTCTCCGGCACGGTTCTGCGGGTCGTGACGGAGAACGCGGGCACCGATCGCCGCATCCACCTGATCGACATGCGGACCGGGCGCCGGATCGGCGAGGTGCGGGCGCAGTGAGCGGGCGGCAGATCACCCTGCCGATCGTCTGCGGCGGCACCATCATCGAGCATCTGCACGCCTGCTTCCCAGAAGAAGGCTGTGGCCTGGTCGTTGGCCGCGAGACGGCGGAGGGCTGGCTGGTCACCGGCATCGTCCCCAGCCCGAATGTCGCCGAATCGCGGGAACGGACCTTCGAGATCGATCCGGGCCTGCGCCTGCGCACGCAGCGGGAGGCGCGGCAGAACGGTGACGTCGTGCTGGGCCATTTCCATTCCCACCCCTATGGCGACCCGGTGCCCTCCGAGACGGATACGCGCCGGGCGGCGGATGAGCCGGATCTGCTCTGGCTGATTGTCGGCATGCGCTGGGGTGGTGCGCAGGGGATGGCGGCATGGCAGCCGGCATCCGGCGAAGGCGGCCCCATGCAACGCATCAACATCGACGTGACCGAGGGAGTTTGAGGACCATGGATTTCGGTTCCGACAATTGGGCAGGCATTCACCCGGACATCCTGGCGGCGATCGCGGCCGCGAACGGCGGCTTCGCCCCGGCCTATGGCTCCGACCCCTGGACCGATGAGTTGAACACGGTCTTTCGTGACCTGTTCGAACATGACGTGGCCGTGTTTCCGGTGGCCACGGGTACCGCCGCGAACAGCCTGTCGCTCGGCCTGCTGACCCCGCCCACGGGCGTCGTGTTCTGTCATTCCCACGCACATGTCTACGAGGACGAGTGCGGCGCGCCGGAATTCTTCACCGGCGGTGCCAAGCTGTTCCCCTTGCCCGGCGCGGACGGGCAGATCACGCCGGAGGCGCTGGCGACCGGTCTGCAGCGCTTCATCCCCGGCTTCGAGCATCACCAGCAGCCCGCTTCCCTCAGCCTGACGCAGGCAACCGAGGCCGGGACCGTCTACACTATCGACCAGATAACCGAACTGGCGGCGATGGCGCACGCCCATGACTGCAAGGTCCACATGGACGGCGCGCGGTTCGCCAATGCGCTGGTCAGCCTGGGAGTCACCCCGGCGGAGATGACCTGGAAGGCGGGGGTCGACGTCCTGTCCTTCGGTGCCACCAAGAACGGCTGCATGGCGGCGGAGGCCGTGGTGGTGTTCGATCCCGACACGGCGGCGGAACTGCATTTCCGGCGCATGCGTGGGGGGCATCTCTGGTCGAAGCAGCGTTATCTCTCGGCGCAACTGGTCGCCTACGTGAAGGATGGTCTCTGGCTGGCCAATGCCGCCCATGCCAACCGGCTGGCGGCCAAGCTGGGGAACGGCATGAATGCGATGCAGGGCTTCCGGCTGGCATCACCCGTGGGGATCAACGAGGTTTTTGTGGACCTGCCCGCCGGTGTCGCCGACAAGCTTCGCGCAGACGGCTTCCGGTTCCATGACTGGTCGGCCGCCGGGCCGGGCGGTGTCAGGTTCGTCACCTCCTTCATGACCGAGGAAGCGGACGTGGATCGCATCCTGGAATCGGCGGCTTCCTTCGCCTGAGCCAGTGAAGTCTCAGCAACGCCCCTTCTTTGCCTGACCAGGAGGACAGAAGGTGCCGTCACCCTTGTCGCGGCTTGTCTTGCCGTCTTCTCCAATCGTGACCTTGACACCATCGGTTTCGACAGTGGTCTTTGGCGCATCGCCCTCGATTGTCGTCTGACAGGCGGCGAGAAAAAGTGTGAGGCTCGTCAGAAGTGCGATCATCCGGATCATGCAGTTATTCTCCTCCCGTGTGATCCCTGCATCTAGGCCATTGCTGCCTGCTTGCAATTGCCATGGTTCTGCATGTCACGGGATTGCCACACGTGTTGCGCGCCGACGACTTCGGCTGTTGCGCGAACTGGTGGCTTGAAAGCACGTCTCCGGCCCCGCAAACTTGACCACATGAAAAATGACAACGAGACCACAGACCGCAACGCTGAAGATGACGCCCATTCCCTGCAGGCGCATCTGCTGGTCGCCATGCCGAACATGTCCGATGAGCGGTTTCAGCGCAGCGTGATCTTCATGTGCAGCCACTCGGCCGATGGCGGAGCCATGGGACTGATGATCAACAAGCAACTGCCGAACCTGCAATTTGCCGACCTGGCGAAGCAGCTGGAGATCGAGACAGACGCGCTGGCGGAACCGGTCACCATGCATTTCGGCGGGCCGGTCGAGACCGGGCGGGGCTTTGTCCTGCATTCCCCCGACTACAATCGTGAAGCCACGGTGCCGATGGCGGACGGTATCAGCATGACTGCCACCGTCGATGTGCTGCGTGCCATGGCGTCCGGCAACGGGCCGGAAGACGCGATTCTGGCGCTGGGCTATGCGGGGTGGGAACCGGGGCAGCTGGAGCAGGAGATCCAGCGCAACGACTGGCTGCATTGCGAAGCCGACGTGGACGTCGTGTTCCAGACACCGCTGGACGAGAAATGGTCGGCGGCGATGCGTCGGCTGGGCGTCGATCCGGCGATGCTGTCGGCCCAGTCGGGGCGGGCATGAACATGCGGATCAATGCGGAACCGTTCACGATCGCGGTCGAGGATGCGGTGCTGGACGACCTGCAACGGCGGCTGGCCCGCACGCGCTTCCCCAATGAGGTGGAGGGCGGCGGCTGGGGCTATGGCACCGACCTGGCCTACATGCGGAAGATGGTGCGCCACTGGCAGGATGGCTATGACTGGCGGCACTGGGAATCGCTGCTGAACGGCTTCCCCAACTACATGGCGCAGGTCGACGGGTTCGATATTCATTTCCTGTGCGAGCAGGGGTCCGGGCCGAACCCGATGCCGTTGCTGATCACCCATGGCTGGCCGGGGTCGGTATTCGAATTCCACAAGATCATCGAACCGCTGGCGCACCCGGAACGCTTCGGCGGTGACGTGGCCGATGCCTTCACGGTGATCTGCCCGTCGCTGCCCGGCTACGGCTGGTCCAGCGCGCCGGCGGCCCCGATGCATCCTAAGGAAATCGCCGACCTGTGGGCACGGTTCATGACCGAGGTCTTCGGCCTGGAGAAATTCGCCGCGCAGGGCGGTGACTGGGGTTCCATCGTCACGTCCTGGCTGGCACAGCGCCACCCGGAGCGGTTGATCGGCATTCATCTGAACATGGTGCCGCTGAAGCCCTGCCTGGGTGCCGGCGCGCCGCCGATCACCGATGACGAGCGGGAATGGATGGGCCGGTTCCGCAAGCGCACGGCGCGGGCCATGGGCTATTTCCAGATACAGGGTACCAAGCCGCAGACCCTGAACTATGGCCTGGCCGATTCCCCCGCGGGGCTTGCCGGCTGGATCACGGAGAAATTCCAGTACCGGGTGCAGGAAGGGCCGGGTGAACTGAGCCTTTTCGCGATGGACGAACTGCTGACCAACATCATGATCTACTGGGTCAACAACGCGCATAACTCGGCCAGCTGGATCTATACCGCCGTCACCCACCAGGGCGGGATGGAGCTGGAGGCACGGGCCGATGGATCGCCGGATCGCATCGACGTGCCGACCGGGTTCTGCCTGTTCCCCTACGACCTGGTGCCGATCCCGCCGGGAAGCTGGCTGCAGCGCGCCTCCGACGTGCGGCGGCTGACGGCGGAGACGGACGGTGGCCATTTCGCGGCGTGGGAAAAGCCCGTCGAACTGACCCGCGACATCCGCAGCTTCTTTGGAGATTTACGATGACCCGCGCGCCTGTCACCGAGACCCCGGCGGATCGTGCCATGTACTGGGAGGATTACACGGTGGGGCAGGTCATCAGGGCCCCCGGTGTGACCCTGACCGAGAGCGACATCATCGATTTCGCCTTTCGCTATGACCCGCAGGCATTCCACACGGACGTGGAATTCGCCAAGGGCAGCATCTATGGCGGCCTGATCGCCAGTGGCTGGCAGGTCGGTGCCGTGGCCTTCCGCATGCTGGTGCAGGCCGGTTTCGTGGGGCTTGGTTCCATGGGATCACCCGGGATCAACGACCTGCGCTGGCCCAATCCGGTGCGCCCCGGCGATACCCTCTACGCCCGTGTCAGCGTCCTGTCCAAGCGGGAGAGCCGCAGTCGCCCCGAAATGGGCATGGTGACGATGGACTACGTGGTCGAGAACCAGAACGGCACGCTCTGCTGCGCCTGGACTTCCGTGCAGATGGTGATGAAACGCCTGTCATGCCACTGACGCTAACGTTATGCGACCGTCATGACCGCGATTCGCAATGACGGACGGGCTGTAAGCTGTCGCCTATCTTCCATTGTATGCGGGTCGGCGATTTTCCATCAAGGAGGTGCGTCCGTCGCGGGTGGCGTAGAGTGCGAAGACTGCTTCGCCCAAGGTCGACCAGGACGTACTGTCGCGTCGTTCCGGGTCGTACATAACATAT
>CAJYBQ010000177.1 GCA_913064755.1 uncultured Alphaproteobacteria bacterium | reverse complement strand
GTGACGGAGGAGCCTTCGCGTGCCGTCACCGCCCGGCACTCAGTCCTGCAACCTGCGAAATTCGGCGGCCAGTTCAGCATAGTTTGCCGGGCCATTGACGACCATGGCGGCCTCCTCATCCGTCATCGCGCGGATCGGCTTCGCGGGCCAGCCGGCCCAAAGCTCCCCCTTCCGCGCGATCTTGCCCGGCGGCAGGAAAGCTCCGGCGGCCACCATGGCACCGGTCTCCACGACGCAGGTACCCATGCGCACCGAACTCCGCCCCACGAAGGCGCGGGCCTGACTTTCGCAGCCATGCAACATGACCTTGTGACCGATCAGCACGTCCTCTCCCACCAGGGTCGGGAAATCGCCGCTGTTCACATGGATCACGGTGCCGTCCTGGATATTGGATCGTGCGCCGATGCGAATGTGGCAGACGTCGCCGCGCAGGACGCAGTTGAACCAGACACTGGCCCGGTCCGCGATTTCCACATCGCCGATCAGTTGCGCGCCCGGCGCGATGAAGGCCGTGTCGGCGATCTTCGGGCTTTTGCCCCGAAACGAATAGCTGTTGCCGCGCTCCATCACGCTTCTCTCCCTGTAAATCGGACATGCCGCCCGTCGAACCGGACACTTGCCACAGGGGTAGTTCACGGGCACACCGGCAGGCAACCGGAAAAACCCTCCGCCAGGCTGCCGCCAAGGGAACACACCCATGCATTACCTCTACCTTGTCATCGCCATCGTGGGGGAGGTCGCCGGCACCAGCGCGCTGAAGGCAACGGAGGGGTTCAGCAAGCCCCTGCCGACCGTGTTTTCTCTCGCCTGCTACGCGCTCGCCTTCTTCATGTTGAGCCTGTCGCTGGAACGGTTCCCCATCGGGGTGCTCTACGCGGTCTGGTCGGGGCTCGGGATCGTGCTGATCGCGGGGTACGGATGGGTGGTCATGGGGGAGCGGCTGGACCTGCCCGCCCTGATCGGTCTCGGCATGATCATCGGCGGCGTGCTGACCATCCACCTGTTCTCCGAATCCGCAACCCACTGAGCCGGAAGGTATCCTCGGGCAGGAGGGCAAGATCGGGCAGGGTAGGGGGGCCGGTCAGTCCACGATGTCCGCGATGTGGGTGAAGCCACCCTTGCCATCGGGCAGGAAGTCGACCTGCACGGTCTGGGACTTGCCGCACATGCGGACCTGCCAGTATTCGCGCCATTTGCGCTCTGCGACAGGCAGGGATTCAGTGCCATCCAGGTAGCCGACAAAGGCCGTATCGGTGATGTCACGCTGACCGGACGGACATTCCTTGCCCATCCGCGCATTGGCGATGGTGACAACGGGCAGGGCTGCATCGATCTGGAGTTCGGCACTTGCACGGGTGTCGCCCGGCAGCAGGGAGGTCAGTTGCGGTGCGCCGTCGGGACGGGCAACGACGAGGATATTGTGGATCACCGGCGCGCCACAGCGGCTGATCTGGACCTGCTCCCCCCATTCGCCCCATATCGGCCAGATGGTGCCCGGCTTGAACACGGGCTTCACCCGCAGGCGGACCTGCTTGCGATCGGCACCACTCAGGACCTGCACGCATTCCGGCGCGATCTGGCGTTCCACCAGGTTGATCTGCTGCCCGATGGCATCGATGTAATCGCTGTCCTTCAGGAACAGTCGGAACGGTTCCGCCCAGGCGTCGTCCGTCTGCGCCGATGCGGACGGGCCAAGCGCGACGGTACCCAGCATCAGAAGCAGCAAAAGGCGGGACAGACGCATGGCCTCAGCCTGCCGTCAGCCGGTTGAGCGCGTCCTGCAGCTTTTCCTTCGCCGCCTCCGCGTCGGCCTGGCGTTCGCGTTCCTGCGCAACGACATGCTCCGGTGCCCGGGACACGAACTTCTCGTTGCCGAGCTTCTTGGTGATCCGCTCGATCTCCGTGTCCAGCTTGCCGATTTCCTTCGCCAGGCGGGCTTTCTCCGCGTCCAGATCGATGGCACCGGCCAGCGAGAGCACAACGCGCGCGCCGTCCACCACCACTTCCACCGCATCGTTGCCACCGGGCATCTCCTCACTGACACCGGACAGGCGGGCCAGGCGGGACAGCAGTTCCCAGTTGCCATCGATCCAGCCTCGGCGCGTGGGGTCGAGGTCAGGGAAATGCACCGCCAGTTCCGCCTTGGCGGGCACGTTGGATTCGGCACGCAGGGAGCGGATGCCGGAGATCAGTTCGATGATGAAGCCGAACTCGCGCGCGGCCTCCGGGTCGGCATTGTCCTGCGCGGGCCAGGCGCTGGTGGAGATCGAACCTTCACCACCCATCTGCTGAAACAGTTCTTCCGTGATGTAGGGCGCGAACGGGTGCAGCATGGTCAGGATGCGCTGCAGCACCCAGGCGGCCGTGGCGCGTGTTTCACCGGCGACATCCGGGTCATTCGCACGCAGCAGCGGCTTGGCGAATTCCAGGTACCAGTCGCAGAACAGGTTCCAGGTGAAACGATAGATTCCGTTCGCGGCATCGTTGAAGCGATAGGCCGCCAGGTCACGGTCGATCCCGCCTGCCGCATCCGACAGGGCACCGACGATCCAGCGATTGACCGGCTGTTGCAGCTTCGCCGGGTCGAAACCCGGGGTCACCGCGCATTCGTTCATCTCGCAGAACCGGGCCGCGTTCCAGATCTTCGTCGTGAAGTTCCGGTAGCCGGCGACGCGCTGTTCCGACAGCTTGATGTCACGCCCCTGTGCAGCCATCGCGGCCAGGGTGAAGCGCAGCGCGTCGGCGCCGTATTCCTCGATCAGTTCCAGCGGATCGATGACGTTGCCCTTCGACTTCGACATCTTCTGGCCGTTCTCGTCGCGGACCAGGGCGTGGATGTAGACCTTGTGGAACGGCACTTCCTTCATGAAGTGCATGCCGAACATCATCATCCTGGCGACCCAGAAGAAGATGATGTCGAAACCGGTGATCAGCACGTCCGTCGGATAGTGCTTCGCCAGTTCCGGTGTCTCTTCCGGCCAGCCCAGCGTGGAAAACGGCCACAGGGCGGAACTGAACCAGGTGTCGAGCACGTCGGAGTCACGCGTCAGTTCCACGGCCTTGCCGTAGTGCGCATCCGCCGCCGCCTGCGCCTCGGCCGCGTCATAGGCGACAAAGACTTCCCCGTCAGGTCCGTACCAGGCCGGGATCTGATGCCCCCACCAGAGCTGGCGCGATATGCACCAGGGACGGATGTTGCGCATCCATTCGAAATAGGTGTTTTCCCAGTTCTTCGGCACGAATTCGACGCGGCCGTCCTCGACCGCCGCGATGGCCGGGCGGGCAAGGGTTTCCGCATCGGCATACCACTGATCGGTCAGCCAGGGTTCGATGACGACGCCGGACCGGTCGCCGAAGGGGACCGTGTGGGTGATGTCCTCGATCCGCTCCAGCAGGCCGAGCGCATCCATGTCGGCAATGACCTTCTCGCGCGCCGCAAACCGTTCCATGCCCCGGTAGGCTTCCGGCACGTTCTCGTTCAGATGCGCATGGGCAGCCAGGATGTTGATCATCTCGAGATCGCAGCGCTTGCCGACCTCGAAGTCGTTGAAGTCGTGCGCCGGGGTGATCTTCACCGCACCGGAGCCCTGTTCGGGATCGGCATATTCGTCGGCGACGATAGGGATCAGGCGTCCGACCAGCGGCAGCACGACATTGGTGCCGATCAGGTCGCGGTAGCGCTCGTCGTCCGGGGGCACGGCAACGCCCGTGTCGCCCAGCATGGGTTCCGGGCGGGTGGTGGCGACGGTCATGAAGGCGCCTTCGCGCCCTTCCGCGGGGGAGCGGACGGCCCCCCAGCGACCCTGCCACTCGGGGGTCTCGACCTCCAGGTCGGAGATCGCGGTCAGCAGCTTCGGATCCCAGTTGACCAGCCGCTTGTCGCGATAGATCAGCTTGTCACGGTAGAGCTCGACGAAGACCTTGGTGACGGCGGTGGAAAGGCCATCGTCCATGGTGAAGCGCTCGCGGCTCCAGTCGCAGGACGCCCCGAGGCGGCGCAACTGCCGCGTGATCATGCCGCCGGACTCGGCCTTCCATTCCCAGACCTTGTCGACAAATGTCTCCCGGCCCAGGTCACGGCGGTCGATGCCATCCGCGGCCAGCATCCGCTCCACCACCATCTGCGTGGCGATACCCGCGTGGTCCATGCCCGGCTGCCACAGCGCGTCGCGTCCCTTCATGCGCTGCCAGCGCATCAGGATGTCCTGCAACGTGTTGTTCAGCGCGTGGCCCATGTGCAGGCTGCCGGTCACGTTGGGTGGCGGAATGACGATGGTGAAGGGATCACCATCCACGCGCCCCGCCTTGAACAGGCCACCCTGTTCCCAACTGTCATAGAGCCGCTGCTCCACGTCCTGTGGCCGATAGGTCTTGTCCAGCATGGCCGAACCTTATGTCTGGTATCGTGAATCCGGTGAACGGCAGGCCATCGTGGATGGCACGCGCGCGGGGTAGCTCTAGGCACCGCTGCCGAGCAGGTCAAGCGCCGCCGCGCTCGGGGTTCCGCGCCGCACCTATCGAAGGCCCTACATGGATATAGTCCAGCCATGACCGCTGCCGATTCGGAAATCCTGTTGCCCGACTGTCCCGCCGTCGCCCTGAGCGGGCGCGGGATCGTGCGCGTGACCACGGATGGGGAGATCGAGAGCCTGGATGCGCGGGCTGCCGGGGCAGGACTGCGCGGTGATCCGCCATTGCTGGTCAACATGCCCAATGTAGCGCGACGGCTGGGGGTTGCGTCGTTTCCGGCCTATGACCTGCTTGAACTGTTTGCCTTCGCACGGCCGGCAACATTTTGCCTGCCGACGGCCGACGGGCTGATGCGGGCGGTGGGTCTGCCGGGGCTGGGCCTGCCGCCGGACCCGTCGCAATTGTTCAAGGCGGCGGCGACCCTGTTGCACGACCTCTCACTGACTCCGGCGGCGCAACGGGACCGTGCCGCCATGCTGGCCAGGGCCATGGCGGACGGCGGCTGGCCATGGGCGGAGCCGGTGCTGCGCGCGCTGGGTGTCACGGCCGGTCGCGGTCGCCATCGCGGGCTGGATGCCTGGACCCAGGTGGCCGACTTTCCCGACCTGGCGCCAATGCCACCCGCCGGACATGCGCCGGTTGAGCCGATCGAGGCGCTGGACCGACTGCGCCAGATGCTGGACGCCGGGGCGGAAGACCGTCCGGAACAACAGCAGTATGCCGCCCGCGCCGCCCGCGCCTTCGCACCACGGGAACGCATCGACGAGCCGCACGTGGTCCTGGCCGAGGCCGGAACCGGAACGGGCAAGACGCTGGGTTATGTCGCGCCGGCATCAGTCTGGGCGGAGAAGAACGGCGGTTCGGTCTGGTTGTCGACCTATACGAAGAACCTGCAACGGCAACTGGACCAGGAACTTGACCGCCTGTACCCCGACGCGAACCGGAAGGCCGAGAAATCCGTGATCCGCAAGGGCAGGGAGAACTATCTCTGCCTGCTGAACTTCCAGGAGGCCGTGCAGGGCGGTGCCGCGCGCCGTGCCGACATCGTGCCGCTGGCCCTGATGGCCCGCTGGATCGAGGCAACGCGCGACGGTGACCTGGGCGGGGGTGATTTTGCGTAGTGGCTCGTCACCCTGTTCGGCACCGCCAGGACAGTGGCGCTGGCGGACCGGCGCGGTGAATGCGTCTTCTCGGCCTGCGACCATTACCGGAAGTGTTTCATCGAGAACGCCCGGCGGCGGTCGGAACGGGCCGAGATCGTGATCGCGAACCATGCCCTGGTGCTGATACGTGCCGTGCAGCAATCGGCCGATGAACAACGCGCGAAGCGGTTCGTGTTCGACGAGGGGCACCACCTGTTCGACGCGGCGGACGCGGCCTTCGCGGCGGAACTGTCGGGGCAGGAGGCCGCCGAACTGCGTCGCTGGGTCCGGGGGGCGGAAGAT
Source organism: uncultured Alphaproteobacteria bacterium (assembly GCA_913064755.1). Taxonomy (GTDB): domain Bacteria; phylum Pseudomonadota; class Alphaproteobacteria; order Minwuiales; family Minwuiaceae; genus Minwuia. Next base: position 902 of record CAJYBQ010000177.1, on the reverse strand, counting down.
GGCGCGCGGGGCAGGGCGCGCGGCCTGACACGACGCATCCAGGACCTGATCGTCGGCGATGACGCCGCGACGGAGGCCCTGGACCGCGCCACCCACGCGGCACGTGTCCTGCCCGGCTTCGACTGGCAGACGCGGCTGCGCGGCGAGAGTCCGGAAGGCGCGACTGAGGAGTTCCTGGCAACGGTACGCCAGCAGCTTCGTGCCCGTGCCGATCACCCCGATGATCTCTACGGGCTGGAATGCGAGACCGATCCGCCGATCGACGGACTGGTCGCTGCTTCGGCCAAGCTGGTGCGGGCGCTGGAAGACCTGCGGTCGCCGCTGAAGGATCTGAAGCAGACCCTGCTGGACCGGCTGGATGACGAGGCCGATGAACTGCCGACCGGGGAGCGCGTGAGGATCGAGGCGGCGGTGAGCGGCCTCGACTACCGCGCGGGCAACCTGCTGACGGCCTGGATTTCGATGCTGCAGGGGCTTGGCGGGGCGCGCCCGGAGGGTTTCATCGACTGGTTCGCGCTGCGCCGGATCGGTGGGCGGGAAGCCGATGTCGCCTATCACCGCCACATGCTCGATCCCATGAAGGCATTTGCCGAAGTGGTGCTGAAACCGTCCCACGGCGTGGTGATCACCTCGGCCAGCCTGCGCGACCGTTCCGACGGCGATGACTGGGCCACGGCGGAGGCACGGACGGGCCTGACCCACCTGGTGCGACCGGCGGAACGGATCAGCGTTCCGTCTCCATTCGACTACGGCAAGCAGACGCGCATCCTGGTGGTGCGCGACGTGCGACCCGACCGGGTGGACGAGATCTCGGCGGCCTCTCGGGAACTCTTCCTGGCCTCGGGCGGCGGCGCCATCGGCCTGTTCACGGCCATCCGCAGGTTGCGCGCGGTGCATGAACG
>CAJYBQ010000176.1 GCA_913064755.1 uncultured Alphaproteobacteria bacterium | reverse complement strand
CCGCGGGCGGTGCTCACCTTCCGCTAGAGTGCGGGTTGGCCCAGCACGCCCAGCGCGACACGCCCCTTGCCCGGGTTCATCCCCTCGGTTCGGTGGCCGGTCGCGAGCTGGCCGGCGGTGGCGCCACCCTGGCCCGTGGCGCGCAGCGTGTTCCGCTTCGGACCCTCGCCATGCATGGCCAGCGCCAGCTGCTTCACGTTCAGGCAGATATCGGTGACATCCTCGCGAACACCCTCGATCGAGGAGAATTCGTGCAGCACGTTGTCGACATGAATTGCCGTGACCGCGGCGCCCTGCAGACTGGACAGCAGAACGCGACGCAGCGCATTGCCGAGCGTCATGCCAAAGCCGCGTTCCAGCGGCTCCGCCACGACCGTCGCCTTACGCTTCGGGTCTTCGGCATTGATCTCAAGCTTTTCGGGCTTGATCAGCTCTTTCCAGTTGCGCTGGATCACTTCGCGGACCTCATTGTTCATTCAGCATGGCAGCACCCGGACACCACAGGGTGGCCCGGCCCAACATGCGCCGACACCGCCAGGAAGGCGGTGAAGGCCGATACTCAGACGCGGCGACGCTTCTTCGGGCGGCAGCCATTGTGCGGGATCGTCGTGACGTCGCGGATGGACGTCACGTTGAAACCGGTTGCCTGCAGCGCGCGAAGGGCAGATTCACGACCCGATCCCGGGCCACGCACCTTGACCTCGAGCGTCTTGACGCCGTGGTCCTGTGCCTTCTTGCCCGCGTCCTCTGCTGCCATCTGGGCGGCATACGGCGTGGACTTGCGGGATCCCTTGAACCCCATCATGCCGGCGGACGACCATGAAATGGCGTTGCCCTGCACATCGGTGATGGTGATCATCGTGTTGTTGAACGTCGCCTGGACGTGCGCGACGCCATTGGTGATGTTCTTCCGCTCGCGACGGCGGACCTTTGTCTCTTTCTTCGCCATCGTGCCCTACTTTTTCTTGCCGGCAATGGCCCGTGCGGGGCCCTTGCGTGTACGTGCATTTGTGTGAGTCCGCTGGCCACGAACCGGGAGGCCCCGGCGATGCCGCAGACCGCGGTAGCATTTCAGGTCCATCAGACGCTTGATGTTCATCGCAACTTCACGACGCAGATCGCCTTCGACCATGTAGCCGCTTTCGATCTCTTCGCGGATCTGGATGACCTCCGCCTCGGTCAGTTCGTTCACGCGACGCTCACGCGCGATACCGACCTTGTCGCAGATCAGGCGCGCCTTGGTACGCCCGATCCCATGGATATAGGTCAATCCGATTTCCGCCCTTTTCGAGGTCGGGATATTCACACCAGCAATACGCGCCACGCGCAATCTCCTCAAAACGCAAGCCGAACAGGCTGCGGTAAAACCGTCAAGGGACGATGGTCTGTTGAAGGCGCGCGATTATACGCAAGCAAACACGCCCGTCAACCACCCCCGAGAACCGGTCATTCAGCCCTTCGGTATTCCAGTCAACCTTCCAGGATCGTCATGATCTCGGCGGTCACCGCCTCGATCGTCTGCAGACCGTCCACCGTATTGAGCATGCCCTTTTCCTGGTAGTAGGGCAGCACCGGTGCCGTCTGCGAATGGTAGACCTCGAGCCGCTTCTTCAGCGTCTCCGCATTGTCGTCCGCGCGGGCCCCGCCGGTCTCGGCCGCGCGCTTCTCGATCCGCGCGAACAGTTCCGAATCGGGAACCTGAACCTCGATCACCGCGTCCCGCTTCCGACCCTTTTCCGCCAGCAGTCGGTCCAGCCCCGCGGCCTGCGGCAAGGTACGCGGAAAGCCGTCGAGGATGAAACCGTTGGCGCAATCGGGTTCGTCAATGCGATCACCGATGATGCCCAGGATGATCCCGTCATCGACGAGGTCGCCCGCGGCCATGACCGCCTTGGCCATGCGGCCGAGCTCGGTGCCCTGGGTCACGGCGGCCCGCAGCATGTCGCCGGTGGACAACTGCACCACCTTGAACCGGTTGACAATGAACTCCGCCTGGGTGCCCTTGCCGGCCCCCGGAGGACCAAAGAGAATGATGTTCATCGGCGCGCTCCCCGCAGACGCGATTTCTTGATCAGACCTTCGTACTGATGCGCAAGCAGATGGCTCTGCACCTGGCCAACCGTGTCCATGGTGACCGAGACCACGATCAGGAGTGACGTGCCGCCGAAGTAGAACGGCACCCCCCACTGGCTGATCAGCAGTCCCGGCAACAGGCAGACCGCTGTCAGGTAGGCCGCACCGATCACGGTGATACGGGTCAGGATGTAATCGAGATGTTCTGCAGTCCGCTGGCCGGGTCGGATGCCCGGCACGAAGCCGCCGTTCTTCTTCAGGTTGTCCGCGGTGTCCTGCGGATTGAAGACGACCGACGTGTAGAAGAAGCAGAAGAAGATGATGCCGCCGATGTAGAGCGCAGGGTACAGCGGCTGTCCGCGACCGAGCAGGGCGACGATGGTCTGGATCCATTCCGGACCCTGGCCCTGGCTGAACTGCGCCACGGTAACGGGCATCAGCAGCAGCGAGGAGGCGAAGATCGGCGGAATGACACCGGCTGTGTTCAGCTTCAGCGGCAGGTGGGAGGTCTCGCCGCCGACCATGCGGTTGCCCATCTGGCGCTTCGGATACTGCACCAGCACCTTCCGCTGCGCCCGTTCCATGTAGACGATGAAGGCGATGACGGCGACGATGAGAATGATCAGGAACAGGATGATGCCGGTCGAAAGCGTGCCGAGGCGCCCGAGTTCCAGGGTACCCGCCAGGGCACTCGGCAGTTCAGCGACGATACCGGCGAAGATGATCAGGGAAATGCCGTTGCCGACCCCGCGGGAGGTGATCTGCTCACCCAGCCACATCAGGAACATGGTGCCGCCGGTCAGCGTCACCACTGTCGAGAACCGGAAGAACGCGCCCGGATCGGACACCGCGTTGCCGCCCGACCCCTCCAGCCCCTCGAGGCCGATGGCGATGCCATAGGCCTGGAAAGCGGCCAGGATGACCGTGCCGTACCGCGTGTACTGATTGATCTTCTTGCGGCCCTGCTCGCCTTCCTTCTTCCACTGTTCGACCGTGGGAGAAATCGTCGTCATCAACTGCATGATGATCGACGCGGAAATGTAGGGCATGACGTTCAGGGCGAAGATCGTCATCCGCTCCAGCGCGCCACCGGCGAAGACGTTGAACATGCCGAAGACGCCATTGGCGTTCTGTTCGAACACGTCACGCATGATTGCCGGATCGACACCGGGCACCGGAATGTAGGTCCCGAGCCGGAAGACAACCAGCGCACCGAGGGTGAACCACAGACGCTTCTGCAGCTCGGTCGCTTTCGCGAACGCGCTCCAGTTCACATTGGCTGCGAGTTGTTCGGCGGCTGACGCCATTGGTTCACCTCGATGGACGGGGGTATCCGACGGACACCCCCAGGTTATCTCTGCCGTATCAATTCAAGATCGGGCGACATGACACGAAATGCCACCCCGGCACCGATCACTTCTTCTTGGCGGCCCGCGCCTTGCGGCGTTCGGTCTTGGCAGCCTTGGCTGCCAGGTCGGCCTCGGTCACTGCGCTGGTCTGGGTGACGGAACCACCCGCCTTCTCGACTGCCGCCACGGCGGTGCCCGAAGCACCGGCCACGACCAGGTCGAGTTTCGCGGTCAGTTCACCCTTGGCCAGCAGCCGCACGCCATCGCCCTCGCGACGAACGACACCGGCCGCGATCAATGCGGCAGCGTCCACCTTGGACCCGGCTTCCAGCTTCCCGGCATCGACTGCCTGCTGCAGCCGACCCAGGTTCACGATGGCGAACTTGGACGGGTTCAGGCTGTTGAAGCCACGCTTCGGCAGGCGCCGATGCAGCGGCATCTGACCACCTTCGAAGCCCTTGATCGCCACGCCGGAGCGAGACTTCTGCCCCTTCATGCCCTTGCCGGCGGTCTTGCCCGTGCCGGAAGACATGCCACGACCGACACGCTTGCGCGGACGGGCCGACCCATCAATGTCGGAAATCTGATTGAGGCGCATGAGATGCCTGCCCTTCTATCCTGCTGTCGCGAGTAGCAACGCCCTGTATCAGGCGTCTACCGCTTCCACCTTCACGAGGTGATGTACCTTGTTCACCATGCCACGGATCGACGGCGTCTCGTCGAGCACACGGCTGCGGTGCATCTTGTTCAGCCCCAGACCGACCAGCGTGGCGCGCTGGTCCTTGGGCCGCCCGATGGGGCTGCCGATCTGCGTGACCTTGATCTTCCCGGCGTTGCTCATCGCTGTCACTCCTGCGCAGCAGCTGCGGCAGCCGCATCGTCGCGACGACCGACGATGTCGCCGACCTTGCGGCCACGCTTGGCTGCGATCCGCTTCGGCGAATTGATGTGCTCCAGCGCATCAAACGTCGCACGGATCATGTTGTACGGGTTGGACGTGCCGATCGACTTGGTCACCACGTCGTGGACGCCCAGGCTCTCGAACACCGCGCGCATCGGGCCACCGGCAATGATACCGGTACCGGCAGGCGCGGCGCGCAGCACGACACGACCCGCACCATGGCGACCGGTCACATCATGATGCAGGGTCCGGCCTTCGCGCAGCGGAACACGGATCATCGTGCGCTTGGCACTTTCCGTCGCCTTGCGAATCGCTTCCGGCACTTCACGGGCCTTGCCCTTGCCGAAGCCGACGCGGCCTTTCTGATCACCAACCACCACCAGGGCGGCAAAGCCGAAACGGCGACCACCCTTAACAACCTTGGCGACACGGTTGATGTGAACAAGCTTGTCCGTGAACTCGTTGTCGCGATCACGATCGTTATCGAAACGGGCCATACGATCCGTACTCCCTAGAATTCCAGACCGCCCTCACGGGCGGCATCGGCCAGCGCTTTCACGCGACCATGATAGCGAAGTCCCCCACGGTCGAAGACAACAGCCTTCGCCCCGGCAGCAACCGCACGTTCGGCAACGATCCGCCCGATCTCGGCCGCGGCCTCGACGTTGCAGGTCTTGCCAATCTTCTCGCGCACGTCCTTCTCGACGGTGCCGGCAGCGGCAAGCGTGCGCCCCGCCTTGTCGTCGATGACCTGCGCGTAGATGTGCTTGGATGTCCGATGGATGGAGAGCCGCGGGCGACCATTGGCCACCGCAAGGATCTTCCCCCGGACGCGTTCGCGGCGCTTCTCCGCTGATGTCTTGCGCTTGTAGAAACCCATGATACGGCGTCCTTACTTCTTCTTGCCTTCCTTGCGGACGACATACTCGTCCGAGTAACGCACACCCTTGCCCTTGTAGGGCTCCGGCGGGCGCCAGGCGCGAATTTCGGCGGCAACCTGGCCAACCCGCTGCTTGTCTATACCAGACACGCGGATCGACGTCGGCTTTTCGCACTTGATCTCGATCCCGTCGGGGATCTGGTAATGCACGTCGTGGCTGTAGCCAAGCGACAGGTTCAGGATCTTGCCCTGGACCTGGGCACGGTAACCGACACCGGTGATTTCCAGGTCACGGACGAAGCCTTCCGACACACCTTCGACGAGGTTGGAAGCAAGCGTGCGCTGCATCCCCCACATCATCCGTGCCTTCTTGCTCGTCCCGACCGGCTTCACGGTGATCTGGCCGTCGGCAAACTCGACTTCCACATCATCGACAAAACGCATGGAAAGCTGACCCAGCTTGCCCTTCACGTTGAGGTCGCGACCATCCAGCTTGACGTCAACGCCAGCCGGGATCGCAACAGGGTTCTTGCCAATACGTGACATGATCAGAACACCTCGCAGAGGATCTCGCCACCGACGTTCTCGGAGCGTGCCTCGGCATCCGAGAGCACGCCACGCGGCGTCGACAGGATCGAAATACCAAGACCATTGGCAACCTTGGTCAGGTCACCAACACCGGAATAGACCCGGCGACCAGGGCGGGAGACCCGCTTGATCTTGCTGATGACGGCATCGCCCTCGTAGTACTTGAGTTCGATGACCAGTTCGCCGTGGCCACTTTCGCCGTCTTCACGACGCCAGTCACGGATGTAGCCTTCGCGCTTCAGCACTTCCAGGACGTTGGCCCGGAACTTCGAAGCAGGGGAGCGGACGACACTCTTGCGCGCCATCTGCCCGTTGCGGATACGGGTGAGCATGTCCCCGATCGGATCCGAAAATGACATATCTCGCTACCCTTACCAGCTCGACTTCACGAGGCCCGGAATCTGACCAGCAGATCCGAGTTCACGAAGCGCGATACGCGACATGTTGAGCTTCCGATAATAACCCTTCGGACGCCCGGTGATGCCGCAGCGATTGTGCACACGCGTGGCGGCACTGTTACGCGGCAGTTCGGCAAGCTTCAGACGGGCAGCGAACCGCTCTTCCTGCGACAGGGAGTCGTCCTTCGCCATCTGGCGCAGGGTTTCCCGCTTTGCCGCATACTTCGCCACCAGCTTCCGCCGGCCCTTGTCCTTCTCGACTGAACTCTTCTTGGCCATCGAATCAGTCCTTCTTCTGGAACGGCATGTTGAACGCGGCGAGAAGCTCACGGGCTTCGTCGTCGGTCCGTGCCGTCGTGCAGATGATGATGTCCATGCCCCGGATCTCGTCAACTTCGTCGTAGCTGATTTCCGGGAAGACGATCTGTTCCTTCAGGACCATCGCGTTGTTGCCATTTCCGTCGAAGCGCATCGGCTTGCACCCCCGGAAGTCTCGTACTCGGGGGAGTGCTATTGTGCTCAGGCGGTCGAGGAGCTTGTACATGGCACAGGCTCGCAGGGTCTCCTTGCGCTCCAAGCGCCTTGTGTCATCCCGCTTTAAGCCGCGCTGGCTATTGCATCTCTGGGGCCCGCCGAC